>SBBT01000078.1 GCA_005239595.1 Candidatus Troglogloeales bacterium
CCGGAGAGATTTCGCGCCCGTCCCCCCGATTGGGAATCGCTGACGGCGTTGTGCAGGGCGCTGGAGTTCTCAACGCTTCTACAAGAGATCTCTCTCGGAGAGAGATCTCTCCCTCAACCGTCGCAACACCGTGAAATCGCCGTCATCTCCGAGATGGGAGAAGCAATCGATGCAATCAAAAGGAGCCGAAAGGTTGCCATCGCACTTCGGACAACTGCCGATCCTCCGATTAAGGCAACCTTGTCTGCCATTGCCCTTTCCTGGGAGAGGGGAAAGGCCTGCTATCTCCCGGTTTTAAGCCCCATGCCGCCTGAACTTGCGGCTATTTTCGAGTCGGAATCAGTTTTAAAATGCGGGCACGATTTAAAAGGGGCGCTCCTCCTTCTTGAGAAATGCGGCCTCGCCTGTCGAGGCCCTTTGTTTGATACGATGATTGCCTCCTATCTCTTAAACCCGGAACAGCAGGATCATGCGCTGGAACGGGTTGCCCTCGCGCACTTATCAATCGCCCCGGAAGAGGTTACGACAGGAGAAACCCCTTTTGACCTCTGTGGACAAGCGGAGATCATCCTGCAATTATCGGAGCGTTTTCCGGACCTCCTGTCGTCGCACTCTCTCTTGTCGCTCTTTTATGACATGGAAATGCCGCTGGTCCCCGTCCTGGCCAGGATTGAACAAAACGGCATCAAGATTGATGTGTCGCGTCTTACCTCAATGTCGAAAGAGATTGACGCAAGGCTTTCGACATTAACGGAGCGGATTTACCATCTTGCCGGAAGCCCTTTTAATATCAACTCCCCAAAACAGTTGGCCGAGATTCTGTTTGAGCAATTGCATCTTCCCCCGATTAGAAAGACCAAAACAGGATATTCGACCGACGAAGATGTGCTGACCCAGTTGGCGGCGATGCACGAATTGCCGTCTGAAATACTCAATGCCCGTCAGTTGACAAAGCTGAAGTCTACTTATATTGATGCCCTGCCAAAACTGGTTTTCCCTAAAACCGGCCGCATCCACACCCAAATGAACCAAACGATTACCGCCACCGGTCGTCTCTCTTCCAAAGAGCCAAATCTCCAAAACATCCCGATTCGCGGCGACCTTGGCCCAAAGATCCGTTCCGCCTTTATTGCAGAAGAAGGGGTTTTTCTTTCCGCCGATTACAACCAGATTGAACTTCGCATCCTGGCGCACATGTCGGAAGATCCCCATTTAATGGAGGCGTTTCAGCAGGGAGAGGATATTCATGCGCAGACGGCGGCGCAAATTTTCGGCCTAAGGGGAGAGGATGTCACATCGGAGATGCGACGGGTGGCAAAAATGGTTAATTTTGGGGTTCTTTATGGAATCAGCCCTTTTGGACTTTCTGTTAATCTGGGGGTCTCCCAGATGGAGGCGAAACGCTATATTGACCGGTATTTTGCACACTATCAAGGGGTACGGCAGTTTATCGATCAGACGCTTGAGGTGGCGACCCGGCAGGGATATGTCACAACCCTTTTTCAGCGTCGCCGCGAAATTCCCGAACTATCGAGCAAAAACAGGAATACGCGCGGCGCGGGAGAGCGGCTGGCAATCAACACCCCGATTCAGGGGAGTGCCGCCGACATCATCAAACTTGCGATGATCGCTATTGATAAACGGATGAGAGAGGAAGCCGTTTCTGCCAAGATGATCCTGCAGGTGCATGATGAATTAATTTTTGAGGTTCCAGAAATGGAAATAACTTTACTGAAAGAGATGGCAACCCAAATCATGGAAGGGGTGGTCGCGCTGAAAATCCCGCTAAAAGTCGATGTCGGCATTGGGAAGAATTGGGGGGAGATTCACTAAATCAATGCCGTCCAAATAAGGAGTCCTTTGGCCAGTTATGGAACTACCAGATGGAGGGATGAGCGAGGCGGTTTTTTGACAATTGGAAGCGGGTACTCAAATGGCAACGGCTCTGTTCCTATGAGAAGTTTGCAAGCATGATCGAAAGGCATTGGAACGGTATCGCTGCCTACAGTCGGCCAGAGAACAAGGTTCCGTTGGGATTCGTCGAAGGGTTGAACAATAAGATTCGGGTCATCCAGAGAAGGGCATACGGACTACGAGACGAAGACTACCTTCGGCTGAAAATCCTGACGTGTACGCTTGGGGAGATATAAAATAACCCACACTCTTACGCGAAGGCCCAATATCTTTATGCACTTCCCATAACCCAAGAATCTGTTACTATCGAACGCATAGACACCCCCATGTAAAAAAATGCTAGGGAAACTATAACCGCCTATTTGCCCTAAGAGTAGGCTGTACTACGTCTTATGTGCCACCCACCACGGCGCAACTCGGCTTCCAGTTGTTCGTGCTCACCGAGGTGTACCTGCATCAGACTTTTCCATAACTTCCCATGATTGGGGACGTGGTCGTGCAACAACTCGTGTACAATCACATAGTCTTGAAGCCGCATCCCGCAACTCCAAAAGGGAAGTATCAAAGGTCAGCCGTCCGGTGGTGGAGTACGACGCCCATTTTGTCGTCATAGGGCGTATAGAGATTGAGGTTACGCTTAGGCCGAATGACGGTGGCGGATGGGCATTTAGGGATCTGGGCCTTTCCGAGGTTCATCCTCAAGGAGAGGAGCAGTGGTGTTGGAACCATAAGATCGTGAATGTGCTGGATCGGTTTCCGAAGCGGGTTCGTGGGGAGGCAAAAGAGTTATTGCATGCCCTTCCCTATGCCGAGACGCGGCAGAAGTGTGAGGCGCTGCGGGATCGGTTTATTAACCGATACCAGGGGCCCTATGCCAAAGCCTGTGAGATTTTACTTTCGGACTGGGATCGAATGGTCACGTTTTATGCGTTTTCGAAAGGGCACTGGATTCACATTCGGACGACGAATGTAGTGGAGTCGCCTTTTCAGGTGAGCCGGTTAATGA
>SBBT01000144.1 GCA_005239595.1 Candidatus Troglogloeales bacterium
GCTGTATGTTGCGATGAGGTGCGCCAGCGCTGTTTTCCCACAAACCGGGGGGCCAAAAAGAATGAGCGATGAAACCCGATCGGCCTGCGATCGCACGCCACAGAAATTTCCTCTGTCCTACCAGGTGTTCTTGGCCAACGAATTCAGAGAAATCTTTCGGCCGCATTCGGAAAGAAAGAGGAGGCTTTTTATGGAGAAGATCCATAAGCCCCAAAAAAAAGAGCCCCCGCGGTTGCCGTGCGATAAGGCTCGCTCCTACCTGACAAACCAGGTGGGCGCCAAGATGGAGACGTCAGGCTTTTCCGCCGTGGGCGGAACATGCACACGGTCTTCTTGGACTCGGCTCCCTTGATGACGCTGTAAGGTTGGAAGGCACTAACACACGCGCAACGCAGGGGCACGCTTAGACTACCAAAGTGAAAATAAAAATTCAAGGGGAAGGGTCGACAGGTTTGATTCCAAAAATTTAATTTGGCCTTACGGTCTTGTTTGGTTCAGAATAGCAAAAACGATGAGGATTTAAATACAGGAGGAACAGATGACCACGAGGATTATTTATACGCAAACCGATGAAGCACCGGCCCTGGCTACTTATTCGCTCCTGCCGATTGTCAATGCATTTACAAAGGCCGCGGGCGTTGTGGTTGAAACAGCGGATATCTCTCTTGCGGGAAGAATTTTGGCAAACTTTCCCGAAAACCTAAAAGAAAATCAAAGGATCCCTGACTCCTTAACCCAACTGGGCGAACTCACCCTGAGTCTGGATGCGAATATCATTAAATTACCCAATATCAGCGCTTCTCTTCCGCAGTTAAAAGGGGCAATCAAAGAGCTTCAGTCTAAAGGTTACAATGTTCCTGACTATCCCGAAGCGCCACAAAACGATATGGAGAAAGAGATTCGGACCCGATACGGAAAGGTATTGGGAAGCGCGGTAAATCCTGTATTGAGAGAAGGAAACTCCGATCGCAGGGCGTCGGTCTCTGTTAAAAATTACGCCAAAAAGAATCCGCATAAAATGGGCAAATGGAGTCCCGATTCGAAGACGCATGTTGCGCACATGAGCGGCGGCGACTTTTACAGCAGCGAAAAATCGGTTACTGTCGATTCGGCTTGCAACGTCAAGATTGAATTTGTATCCCAGGACGGAGTCACAACGGTCCTCAAAGAAAAGACGGCTTTGAAAGCGGGAGAAATCATTGACCTCTCTACGATGAGCCGCAAGGCCTTACGCCAATTTCTTGAAAAAGAGGTAGAAGACGCAAAAAAGCGGGGCGTTCTTTTCTCGTTGCATTTGAAGTCCACCATGATGAAGGTGTCGGATCCGATTATGTTTGGTCACGCCGTTTCTGTTTTCTTTAAAGACGTTTTTGAAAAACATGCGGCATCTCTTAAAGAGGTTGGGGTTTTGCCTAACAATGGTCTGGGGGATCTTTATGCAAAGATAGCGAAACTGCCGGAAGAAAAAAGGGCCGAGATCGAAAGGGATATTCAGGCCGCTTACAAAAATCGGCCTGAAGTGGCCATGGTCAACTCGGATAAAGGGATTACAAACCTGCATGTGCCAAGCGATGTGATTGTGGACGCATCGATGCCTGCTATGATTCGCGAAGGTGGAAAAATGTGGGGGCCAGATGGAAATCTTTACGATGTGAAGGCCGTCATACCGGACACCTGTTATGCGGGTATCTATCAGGAGGTGATTGAAGACTGTAAGCGCCACGGCGCGTTTGATCCCAGAACAATGGGCAGTGTTCCTAACGTGGGTCTCATGGCGCAAAAAGCGGAGGAGTACGGATCACACGACAAGACATTTGAGATTGCTGGGGTTGGAGTAGTCCGTGTGGTGGACGCTTCAGGGAAAGTCTTACTTTCAACGCCTGTGGAAGAAGGGGATATCTTCCGGATGTGCCAGACAAAAGATGCGGCGATACAAGACTGGATTAAGCTGGCCGTGACCCGTGCAAAAGCGACCGGGGCGCCGGCGGTCTTCTGGCTCGACAAAAAGAGGGCCCACGAGGCACAGCTTATTGAAAAAGTGAACGCCTATTTAAAGAACCATGACACCACAGGATTAGAGATCAAGATTATGCCTCCGGTAGAAGCGATCCGGTTTTCGCTAACCCGTATGAGAGCAGGAAAAGACACCATTTCCGTCACGGGAAATGTTTTGCGTGATTATCTCACCGATCTGTTTCCGATATTGGAACTCGGGACCAGCGCGAAAATGCTTTCGATTGTGCCGCTGATGAATGGCGGAGGACTTTTTGAAACTGGCGCGGGTGGCTCCGCACCCAAACATGTCCAGCAGTTTGTGGAAGAAGGGTATCTTCGATGGGATTCCCTCGGAGAATATCTGGCGCTGGCCGTATCGTTGGAACACCTTGCCACCACATTCAAAAATGAAAAGGCGCAGGTCTTGGCAGACACGCTGGATGCGGCAAATGGCAAGATACTTGATTTTAACAGGACCCCTGCCCGTAAGGTGGGGGAGTTGGATAACAGGGGAAGCCATTTCTATCTTGCCCTCTACTGGGCAGAAGCCCTGGCAACACAAATAAAGGACAAGGAGCTTCAGGCCCGTTTTGCAGGTGTGGCGAAGCAACTTCAAGACAACGAGGCCAAGATTATCTCCGAGCTGACGGCGGCGCAGGGAAAGCCGCAGGATATTGGCGGCTATTATCGCCCTGATTCGGCAAAAACGGCGAACGCCATGCGCCCCAGCGCAACCTTAAACGCCATCATTGACGCGATCTCGTAAGGGATCCATTGCTGTGTACGTGCCAAAGTATCTAAAAATTCCGGTTTAACTATTGCCGGTCGGAACGCCGACTGCGGGAATGACGGCGTATTTGTGTAAAACCAGAATCATATCTTCGATGACGAATGCCTTTGTCTCCTGAGGGCTCGGCCCATCTAATCCTTTTCAAACTGGATCAGGACATTGCTGATCCCCGCCTCGATCTGGCCTTTTGTTCTTCTCATTGGATTGCCCTTTCAAAACGGGAATACAGCGCAATCGTGCCTTGTTACATGATGCTGTTGTGGATCAGCAACACCCGGTTCAATATTCTCTCTAATTTGCTAACAGTTGCCGAAAAGAATAAAATCATTGCGCAGGCGAAAATTGCTGCAAGGCAACAATAGTGGGAGAATATTGTTAAGTAATGCAGCCGCC
>SBBT01000091.1 GCA_005239595.1 Candidatus Troglogloeales bacterium
CGGTTAAATTCTTCCAGGTGCCGGTCACGCCTTCTACCTTTGCCTGACCTCCGAGTTTGCCTTCGGTGCCTACCTCTTTGGCCACGCGGGTAACCTCGTCTCCGAAACGGTTTAAAAGATCCACCATCCCATTGTAAGATTCGGCAAGGTCTCCGAAAATATCTTCTCTGCGATTTTTGAGTTTTTTGGTCAGATCACCCTTACGTACTGCCTCCATCGCCTCTAAAAGGCCTCTTAATTGTTCTTCTGCCCCTTCGCTGAATTCCCTTTCTCTTTCTACGATGCCTGGTGGTGCCTCCTGGGTTCCAAACAATGCCTTTCTTGCCGGTTTTCTTAATGGCTGTGCCATTTCTACCTCCTCCTTAAACTTATAGGAAAATGAGATATTTCTTTTGCTATGCTTCTATATGTTAACCCCACATCCGAAAATGGGGCATAATGGGATATAGGTAAGCCTTTTTTTTGCGCCCGGTATATATATCTTGAGAAGGGGACCTTGAATATTTTTACCTGCGGCATATTATTTTCAATAAGTAATTTCTTTAATAAGCTCCTCACCTCCCAAGTCGGGATAATATCAAAAATCCCAGTAGAAAATTCCCGTAAAATAAGCATCATCACATTTACTTCCACTCCGAGCTCTTCGTTTAAGTCAATGAGTAATGTCTTAAGTGTTTCTATGGTTTCATAGGCAAATATTCCCGCATCTAAAGGTATGATGATATTTTCTGCGGCAACAATGCCGTTAATCATCAAAAGCGTTGAGCTGGGAGGCACATCAGTTAAAACATAATCAAAATATTTTTCTAAATTAGCAAGTCTTTCTTTCAGGATAACTGTATTATTAATCTGACGGGGTGAAGCCATATGCTTTTCTGCGGCTAATAAATCTAAAGAAGATGGCGCTAAATAAATTCCTGAATCGGTTTCTAGAATTATTTCCTCTAAATTCTTTTGACCAAAAAGCACGTCATAAATAGTACCATCGCAGGTTGCCCTCTCAACGCCTAAACCCGTAGTCGCATTTCCCTGTGGGTCCAAGTCTATCACCAGAACTTTTTTATTCATTTTTACCAGCCAGCCCGCGACATTAAGACAGGCGGTTGTCTTTCCGGTGCCGCCTTTGTGATGCACAAAGGCAATGGTTTTAGTGCTTTTGGCATCATCGGGAGTTCTTACAAACATATTTTTTATCTCCTCAGTTCCTCAAATAAAAAACCCAAGTTCTAATTGCTTAGAAACTTGGGTTTGATTTAAAATTGCCCCGCTTTATTATCCCAAGGCGGAATGTTTTTTCGTCTCTCTCTCTGGATACGCTATTGAAGTATTTTTTGCTTGCAAAAAAATCATGATAAGTTTTTATTTTTTAATTTTTTGCTCTCTTTTTCTTTCAAATCAGCCTATTCGACTTCGTCCTTCTTATGTGAAAATATAAATTAAAATATACATAATAAATATTATTTATATTACCACAAAAAGACGTGACTTAAAGAAAAATAAAATATTTATTGCGGGGTTTCTGAAATAAAAAATACTATTCAAAAGAGATCATGTCGCAACATCAAATACCCACTTACACTTTACGCAACCTTCTTGGCCATCGCAAACTAATTTCGCTTTTCTGATTTGGCCTTGTTGGGCGTTCTTATTTTTAAACACCACATCCTCATCATAGATCTCTTTAGGCGTGGGTTTGTTGGTGATCCTCTCCAAAAGCCCTGTACCCCGATGGCCAACACTAACAAAAAATGCCCCTCCGCAACAAGCGGAGAGGCATCCTGTACAGACGCTCGGTGTTTGACTGAGCGTCACGCTAAGCGCGCCCGGGAGGACTTGAACCCCCAACCCTCTGATCCGAAGTCAGATGCTCTATCCAATTGAACTACGGGCGCAAATTTATTTTGCTTCTTCGGTTTCTCTGTCCAGCCCCTCGACCACGCGTTTGACGTTCATCTCGGCTTTCTCGATTCTTTTCTTGCATGTCGTAATGAGTTCCACGGCCTCTTGGACGCAGCCAGACAATTCATCCACATCGATTTCTTCATTTTCAATCTTGGCAATTATTTCTTCTAAGCGTTGGATAGCCTTGTTATATTTTATCTCGGCCAATTTTTCCCTCCACGGTCTTGATGCAGCTGACGAGAGACCCATCAATTATTTGTGTTGTTATTTGTTCTTGAGATCGCGCCTGGCGAATACTTTTAATGACCCGTCCTGACTGTGTGCGGGTGATGCTGAAACCCCGTTTCATTGTATTCAGGGGTCGAGCAATTTCAATGATTTTTTTGTAAGCTGTTAATTGGTTACGCTGTTGAGTAATCAATGTTCGTAGGCCGTGTTTGATGCGACCTCTTTGAATAGTCAGTAAGTTTTTCTGGTCACTTAAAAGACCGGGGGCCCTATGCCTTAAAGTCTCTTCTAAACGGATGAGACATGCCTCTTGGTCTTTGAAAAAAGGCATGGTATCCTGCTGCAGGCACAGGGCCAAATCATTAAGATGTCTCTTGTAGTCGCTCAAGGTCGTTTCGGTTCCCTGAAGGACACGCCCTTGCTGTTCCGCTAGTTTTTGGACAAATTGTTGAACCTGAATAACAAGATAGTTGGCAATGGCCGTTGGTGTCTTGGCGTATGTATGCGCGGTCATGTCGGTTATGGTCGTGTTGATTTCATGTCCGATGCCGCTTAGAACCGGCACCAGAGACGCCGCAACGGCCTCGGCAATAAGCGCGTTATCAAAACAACTGAGCTCTGCGATGGAGCCTCCCCCGCGGGTGATCACAATAACCCCTACTTTATCGATTCCTTGCAGTTCTTGGAGTGCCTGACAAACGTCTTGAGGGGCATTCTTGCCTTGCATTAAAGTAGGACGCAAATATACCGTAAAGCTATAACCGCTTTTACGCAATTCACTGGTGAAATCATTGTAGGCAGCTGAGTCATCGGCGGTAATCAAACCAATATTCAAAGGAACCAGCGGTAAGGGCAATTGTTTGTTTTTATTCAGGACCCCCCTTTCTTTTAAAGTGGTGATCAGCCTTTGTCTTTCCTGAGCGATCTTGCCCAGCGTGTAGGTAGGGTCGATATTTTCAACAATGCAACGTAGCGCGCCATGCGGTGGGTAGAAATCAACCGAGCACAGGAATTTAACTTCGATATCGTCTTTGATGGTGAAGGCATTCTCGCTTCTGGTCAGGATTTGGTCAATGGCTATCTTCCGGTTGGCAAAGATAACGAGATTAATGCGGGCGATGATTTCGTTCGAGTTCGGGTCTTTTTCCACCAATTCGAAAAAGACGTGTTTTTTATTTTTGTTGCGGTCGTATTGCTGGATTTCCCCGCAGATCCAGACAGGTTGCGGAAAGGCAGCCGTTAAGACATCTTTAACAAAATGGTTGAGTTCTGAAACGCTGAATGATTCGCCATTTATGACCGTAGACGTTTTCTCATTCAACGGTAGATTTCTCGGATAAGAGAAGGAGTTCTTCATACAACTTAAAGTCCTTTATATCAAAGCAGACAAAGATCACTTTTTCAATCTCTGGGATTTGTTTGAGGCATTTCGAGACCGTGGCGACAGCAATGCGGGCAGCTTGGTCTTTGGGGAATCGGTAGGCGCCGGTGCTGATGCATGGGAAGGCTATTGTCTTTAGGTGATTGGCCTGGGCTACTTCCAGTGAGCGTCGGTAACAGCTTTGCAGTAAATTATGCTCCTGGTGTTTGCCATCCCGCCATACTGGACCAACGGTATGGATGACATGCCTGGCCGGCAAGTGATATCCTTGGGTAATCTTGGCATCACCTGTTGGGCATCCCCCCAGGCCTCGACATTCGTTGAGGAGTTGCGGCCCGGCGGCTCGCTGGATAGCGCCATCTACCCCTGCCCCGCCCAACAAGGTCTCATTAGCCGCATTGACAATGGCATCAACGGCGATTTTTGTGATATCGCCCTGCATGATTTCGATACGAGACATGTTTAGTCAAAGATTACAGTTTTATTTCCATAGCAGAGTATTTTATACTCTAGATGCCAGCGCATGGCACGACTTAAGACTATTTTCTCCAAGTCTTCGCCCTTACGGATAAGATCGTTTAAGGTATCCCGGTGGGAGACGCGCACCGTATCCTGTTCGATGATAGGGCCGCTATCAAGTTCTGCGGTGACATAATGACTGGTCGCACCAATAATCTTCACGCCCTTTTCGTATGCCTGCTTATACGGACCCCGCCCGGCAAAGGCGGGTAGAAACGAATGATGGATATTGATGATTTTATGTGTAAAGGCATTGATAAATTTTGCGCTCAGGATTTGATGATAGCGGGCCAGGATGACAAGATCAACCTGCTTTTTATGCAGCAATTCAAGCTGTTTGGTTTCTTGTGCGGCCTTATTGGCCTTGGTGATCGGGAATGCCTGAAACCCAATACCAAATTTTTGGGCAATGGGCTTGGCCTCCGGGTGGTTGCTGACAATCACCGGAATCGTGCAGGTAAAGTGGCCGGCCTGTTTACGATATAAAAGGTCATACAGGCAATGGAGATGCTTGGAGACAAAAATGGCCACCCGCAATGGTTTATCGGCGAAATGCAATTCCCACGTCATGGTAAAGCGCTGGGCAATTGTTCGGAACTGTCGGGCGATCTTGTCTCGGTCGATTTTGAATCCCGCCAGGGACCATTCGATGCGCATAAAAAATGTGTTTGTCTGATCATCAATGTGTTGGTCAGCATGCAGGATGTTGCCGTTATGTTGAAAGATAAATTGCGTTACGGCAGCGGTAATACCTTTACTATCCGGGCAGGAGATAAGTAAGATGGCATGATTCATAATTAAATCTTATCGTAAAATCGTTACATTGCAACTTCTTTGATTGCTGGATTGCCAGATGAGTCGATCTCCCGCAGAAAGCGCAGGATCCGCGGGTCCAGAAGAATGTGGCGTTGGGTAATCGGCTTTTTAAGGACAAGCCCTTCAAGTTCAGTGCAACGGCTCAAGGCGACATAGACCTGTCCAGGGGCAAATGCCCCCTCTCCTATATCCAGGATTACTTTGGAAAATGTCTTACCTTGACTCTTGTGAATCGTAATCGCCCAGGCGAGTTTCATCGGATACTGGTGAAAGGAGCCGGCGGATTGGGTGTCGATGCGTTCAATTTTTTTATTGTACACGAAGCGAAACATCTCCCAGGTAAACCGCGTCACCTCAACGATTCCTATCTGCGGAAGTTCAACCCGGATTATCTTTGTTGTTTCAAAGTCCTCTTTAGTCGAGACAATCCTGCCGATCGTTCCGTTGACCCAGCGTCCTTGTGGGTCGTTATTAAGGAGCATCGCCTGGGCCCCTTGTTTGAGTGCGAGCATTTGGTGCGTGGGAATGGCTTTCATATCGAATCCGCCAGTGATCTCCCCTTGTACGTAAAATAGGGGAGTGGACAACTCCTTGAGTCGTGCCTGGTTGATTTGATCTGCCAAGAGATTGGTCGTTGTTAAGTGGACATAAAGATCATGGGCTTTAGGATTTAAATTAGGCTGCAGGCGTTTGTTTAAAATAGCCAGGTCCCTTGCCGTGGCTGATTTATTACGAACACTGTTCAAAAGGTGGATGAAGGCCTGGTCTTTTTGACGGTAAATTTTCTTTAGCTCCACCATCTTGAATTGGGTTTGTTTAAAGGCATTGGCATCAAAAAAATAGGGGCTGGCATAAACGTTTTTAAAAAGATCGCTGTCCAGTCTGGTTACCACCGGTGGTAGTTGGTAAAGATCACCGAAGAAAATCATCTGGATCCCGCCAAAGGGTTTCTCCGGGTCCGTCCCATGTTGCCGCAAAAAGGCGTCCATGCAGTCTAAGAGATCTGAGCGCACCATCGAAATTTCATCAACAACAATGGCCTCCAGGCTGGCATAAACCTTGCGCTGGGCCTTGCGTAGACGTATGGCCGCGACACTGTCTATCGTGATATCGGGCCGGAAACGGAAGAATGAATGGATGGTCTGTCCATGCACGTTGATCGCTGCAACTCCGGTAGGTGCTAGGACAACAATCCTTTTAGAGGTGTGCTCGCGGAAATACTGGAGGAGCGTTGATTTGCCGGTGCCGGCCTCTCCGGTAATAAAGATGTTTGCTGTCGTATTTTCAAGAAGGTCATACGCTACGTTCAACTGAGCGTCAAATTCGAACGCATTGACCTGTAAGGGCGTTATTTCGGTAGGCATCTTAAATCACGCGGTCGTTGCCACCATCAATGGGAATTTGGGCTCCAGTTGTTTTGGCGAAGATAGGGCCGGCCAATGTGCAAACTAAATCTGCCACATCTTTGGAGGTGATTTCGGTCTTTAAAAGATTGTTTGTTTTATACTCTGCAACGCTCATTTTGTAATGCCTCGCCCGGGCCTTAAGAACCTCTGGTGTCCAGATCGCTGTGTCAAATACTTGGTTAGGGTGAACAGTGTTAACGCGAATGCCGTCCGTTGCCAGTTCAAGCGCGGCAACCCGGGCCAACTGTGTCAGTCCTGCCTTAGCGACCGAATACGCTGATGCCCCTGATCCTGGGGCAGGTACATTCTTGGAACCAATAATGACAACCGATGGATCAATGCCAAGACGTAAGTACGGGATGCAGGCCGTTAATAGCATGCGGTGGCTATTGAGATTAATTTCAAGGCTTCTTTGCCAAGTCATGGTAGAGATATTTACTATCGCTGCACTGGGTGGGAACATGCCAGCGTTACTGATGACGATGTCGAGGCCCCCAAACTGCCGCACTGTTTCCTGGATCGCTCGATCAATCGCTTCGCTATGGGTAACATCATAAACCATGCCTAAAACCTCAGGATATTTAAATGCCGTCTTGATGGATGGATTGATATCAAGAGCGCTTACCGCAGCTCCTTGGCGGTACAACGCCTCGACGCAGGCTCGGCCAATACCGCTAGCGGCGCCAGTCACCAGCGCAATCTTTCCCTGGAAGATGGGGGTTTTACGTGTCTCTCTGAGCTTGGCCTGTTCTAGGTCCCAGTATTCAACATCGAAAATTGCTTTTTCTCCCAGGGCCCGCCATCCCCCTAATGCCTCGGCCCGCAGTATTGCCTGCATCGTGTGTTCAGTAATATCCTGGATGATCTGTGCCTCTTTGCAGGTGGTAGCAAAGGTAATGGTTCCCTGTCCCGGCCAAATGGCCCAGCGCGGGGCCGGGTCAAGGCAGGTGAGGGGCGCTGGAGTATCTTTTTTATACGCATGACGATTAAAATAATCTTGATATTTTTTTGCAAAGCGGGTGATATCTCTTTCGGGGTTATCTTTAATAATGACTGGAATCCGTTTGGTGCGAATCACATGATCTGGTGTCAATGGTCCACGGGTTGCTATCTGACTTACCCGCGGATGATTGGCGAAATAAAGCGATAGATTCTTCGTGTTTAAATGTGCGATGATCGCCTTCCCACGCTTATCACAGACAGCCCTTCGTATCTGGGCCAAGCCCAGAAGGTCTTCTTTTGTCCTTTGGTGAGGAAAAGAGATGATCGCCTTATGTCTGTGTAAATAGTTTTCCGCCTCGGTTACGAGGTTAATCATCTTTTCGTAGCTAGTACGGGCATCATTCGCGAAGGTAAATACACCGTGATTCATCAGGATCATCCCATCGAGTTGGTGCCAATTGACCTGTCGTGTCATGGTAAAGACCTTTTTAGCTAAAATAAATCCGGGCATGACATAGGGGACAAGAAGGATCCGATTATCATAAATCTCTCGGATGCGTTGAGCACCGTTTTTAGTATTGGTAATCGTGATGATACTATTTGCGTGCGTATGATCTACAAACTTGAAAGGAATAATGGCGTGGAGGATGGCTTCTACCGAAGGGTTAGGTGCAAAGGGATCGGTCATGGCCGCGCGCTGATTTTGGACCATGAGGGCGTCTGTTAGGCGCTCCAGTTGTGCCATACGCTCTAAGACATCCATCTTAACAGGCGCAAAGCCTTGTTTTTTGATGGTAGCTAGGTCCCCGCCGCTTCCTTTAATGTACAAGATTTCTTGGAGTTTACCGAAGAGGTCAGCAGTTTTTACTTTAACAGAAGTATTTCCTCCGCCATGGAGGACTAAATCGGGTACCTGTCCCAGAAGCCGGGAGGTATACACCCGCAGGGCCAGAGGATCCTTTCTAAAATTTCTGGCGTGGACCCTTTTCCATAAACTCTTCATGTCTTTAATTTACTTTTTGTTCTTTTTGGCAATATTCTTGAATTTGTCTAGGAGGGATTCGAGGACATTGCTCCAGTGGAGGCGATATTCATGGTAAAAATAGATCGACTTATCAACGGCCTCTCCGTTAACTTTTTTGAGCAACACCCCGGTCTGAAACATTGGCTTTGCCTCTTTGTCTTGGGGAATGGCCTGTGACCAGCGGACCTCCCCTTCCATGATTACCGGCTCCGTTGCGGTGGGGAGATAAATTTCTAAATTTAGATAGTCTCCTTTTTTTAGTTGTTGGTTCGCAACAAAACTCAATCCTTCGGCGCTCACATTCTTGCTTAAGCCCGGATATTTATCGGAGATAGGCCTTTCTCCGGCTTTGTCTAGGAGCTGATACTCTACCTTGGTCCCTCCAGCAAGGATGTGGCTAAAGTAAAGTTTTAAATCGGTTTCGTAGCGTTCGTATTTACGTCTTTCAGGAATCATAGGCCTCATGGAAGTATTATTTTAAAATATCATAAATTGCATCGATAAACAACGCATAATCCAAATTTTGCGGGAATGGGATAATAGATTGTTACCCCCTAAAAAAGCTTTTAATTTTTACAAAAGAAACGTTTGAAAAATTAAAGAACGAACTGGCTATCTATCAG
>SBBT01000030.1 GCA_005239595.1 Candidatus Troglogloeales bacterium
AGTTCGATTTCTTCAGGGCAATTCAGCGTGGAGGAGACCCCCTTCTTTATTGCTTCGACAACAACCTCGTCAACCTCATCATCCGCATAGCCTAAAATAGCAGCGCCAACTCCCATGATGCTCATATCGGTATAGCAACGATTGTCCATATCCCAAACCCGGCATCCCTTCGCCTTCGCGTAATACGCAGGCCAGATATTGGGGGCGAACATTTCCGCTCTTTTGGAAAAAAGTTGTGTCCCTCCCGGAAAGATCTGCTTTGCCTTCTCGTATAAGATTTGTCCTCTGTTTCGCATGAAATCAGGCTGATGCTTCATTTTTTAAAAACCTCGTAACCTTCTTTCCCAATCCATTTCTGATTGATGCGGGATTTTTCGGGGTTTTTATCAAGGAGATCCAGAACCTCTGGAAGTTCAAAAGTGGGATTTTCTGGATACAAACTTTCGTAAATCCATGAAATCAACTCATAGTCTTCGGGATGGTCCAGCGTGAGGCGTAAATGACCATAATGTTGTTGGCCCTTAAGACCGCCCAACTTAAACCGCTCCGGCCTCTGCCAGATAAAGGGAGTGACATGCTCTCGTTCAAGGGGCTGTCGTGCTTCTTGCCACGCCGTTTCCAGCACTTTAAAAGAAAATAGTTCCGTGTCAAGGCCGTCCGGATAGAACCCGGATGCCTCATGGGTTGCGACCGCCGCTCCTGTGGCAATCCCAACATGATCATAGGCCTCGCTCCGATAAAGGAGGATGAGACGTCGGATAAGGCTGGGATCCACCAAGGGACAATCGGCTGTAACCCGTATAATATCTTCCGCGTCTTCTTTAAGCGCCGCCTGATAGTACCGGTCAAGCGTGTCATCCTCGCTTCCTCGAAAATAGAAGATCCCTTCTTGACGGCAGAAATCAACAATGCTTTGATCCCTATCTTGAAGCGTGGTCGCGACAACGACCTGGTCGATTTCAGAAACGCGTTTAAGCCTCTGGACAATCTGCCATAAAACAGGTTTTTTACATAAAGGGAGCAGCACCTTTCCTGGGAGCCTGGTAGACCCCATTCTGGCCTGAATAATTGCCACCAGCTTTCTTTTCATTCTAAAACACGTCTATCCAAACTATAAAGATAGCACATAAGAACGAGATCAAAAACTCATCTTTTCTGTAAGGGCAAAAGACCCAATCAAAGCTTTTCACGGATGGATTTGAGGGGACGCCGTCCGTCCACGGGATCGGCCCTCCATTCCCGTTCGTGCGTTTCCGAAGGGGAGGGTTCTTTTTCCCCAGAACCATCCGCGCTTATCGCCTCTCTTACGGATTGGATCACAGACTTGATCTGTTCCGGCAACCAGCAATGACCCACCTTGTATTCCTCGCCTGATCCGTCCAAGTCAAAATGAAATTCCACCAGTTTTGCATTGTATCGGTAAACTGCCTTTAGAATCACTCCGGGCAGAACGGTATGGTCGGAATATCCAATAGCCAGGTTAAACGTCTCTGAATAGGGAGCCAGTCGCTTCCGCAGGGTCTCCATCGCCTTTAAATTTACTTCAGAGGGAGGGGCGGGGTAGGAACTCGTGCACTGCAGAACGGTGACTTCTTTTGTTGGATATCCTCCAATCGCTTTCAGGGCCTCTTCCACTTCACTGAGCGTTGCCATCCCGGTTGAAAAGATAAGGGGTTTTCCGGTCGCCGCACACTTCCGAAAGAGGTCAAGCCACAAGAGTTCATAGGAACCGATCTTGTAAGCATCCACATAGGGCTCAAGTTGGTCCACCGCCTCCAAGTAAAAAGGGGTACAAAGAAATTGCAACCCAACCTGGTGCGCAAGGCGGGAAAGGTCCGGGAGAAATTGTGCGGACAACTCCCAGGATTTTTTTGATTTAATGTCAGGCTTGGCGCGAATCGCCTCTTGGGAAAAAAGTCTCTCTATCTCGAAAAGCTGGAACTTGACACCGTCACAACCAACCTCTTTGGCAACTGTAATGATTTGCTCACAACGGCCAAGATCCTGTTTGTGATTGGAAGAAACCTCGGCAATAAATCTTACATCCATCTGAACCGTCTCCCTCTTTGTCTCCGACAATCATAACTTGTTTTATATCTACTTGAAGGCAACAGGGGTTTTCATTTAGAATCCCCCGCGACACCATACATAAAAGACCGATGCCTCTGTAAATGTGTAGCATGTCGCACTAATCTTTGCAAATGAACAAACATTTCCATCCCAGATCGGCTCTTATCGGCAGGGCAGCCACACCTAGCGGGAAAAGATCGTTGGATAGGATCCGATGCTAAAATTTTACTCTGTATTTCATCTGAACCTCGCCTATTCCTCCATCGAGGAAGAACAACGGCCAGAGGTTATCCAGCGGTGTTACTGGCCGCTCCTTAAATTAGCTCAAGATTATTCTTGTCCTCTTGGCATTGAGTTATCGGCATATACCTTGGAAACAATAGCCTCTATAGACGGCTCTTGGATTGCCAGGCTGCGTGATCTCGTTATGAGCGGAGCCTGTGAGTTGATTGGCAGCGGCTATGCCCAAATGATCGGCCCGCTGGTCCCTGCCGAGGTCAATGCCGCTAACCTGCGGTTTGGGAATCAGGGCTATGAAAAGATCTTAGGATTTCAGCCAAAGCTCGCCCTGGTAAACGAGCAGGCCTACTCCGCGGGATTGTTGACACATTACTTAAACGCTGGTTATCGAGCAATCATCATGGAATGGGATAATCCGGCCCGTTATCATCCTGAATGGAATCCAATCTGGCGTTATCTCCCGCAAATCGCCTGCGGACAACATGGCGAGGAAATCGCTTTACTATGGAGTCATTCAATCGCCTTTCAAAAGTTCCAGCGCTATGCCCATTCAGAAATAGAGTTAGAAGAATATATCAGCTACCTTGAAGGCCATTTAGGGCCACAACCGCGCATCTTCCCTCTTTACGCGAACGATGCTGAAATTTTCGATTTTCGGCCAGGACGCTACCACACCGAAGCGCCTCTTCATACGCCAGGGGAATGGAAGAGGATTTATCAGTTGTTTGATCGCCTATCTTGCGATAAGCGATTGATATTTATCCGTCCGAGTCAGGCGCTCGAATTGATCGGAGAGGAGGGTGCCGGAAATCGCCTGCAATTAGAGTCTTCCGAACAGCCGATTCCTGTAAAAAAACAAGGGAAATACAACGTGACCCGCTGGGCCGTTACGGGTTGTGATAGCATGGGCATTAACACGGCGTGCTGGAAAATCTATAACACGTTAAAGAGTCGGCCCAGCGCAAGCAACGAGGATTGGCGTGAATTATGTTTTTTATGGAGCAGCGATTTTCGCACACACATTACGGAGAGGCGTTGGACTAGTTATAAAAAACGGTTGGACTCGGATCAAAGCCGAATGGCAACCGGAGTGGTCGGCGCCACGGAAAAAACCACGCAACCTCTACGGGAAAATCTATCCACAAAAAAAGATCTACTGGCAAAGCGGCAAGGACGGTATCTCACGGTGGAAACCCGCCATGTTCAGGTACGTCTTAATTGCAATAAAGGACTTGCGATTGATGGATTATGGCTCGGTTCGACGGAAGGCCCTCCTCTCTGTGGCACCCTTGCACACGGTTACTATGATGATATCGCTTGGGGGGCAGATTGGTATTCTGGACATATTGTGTTGGAAACCCAGGGCGAATCCAAAATAACCGATTTAAATCCCGTAGAGCCCAACATTGAGAAAATGGAAGGTTCAGACGATATTGTCGTTTCCACCGCTATCCCTACCCGATTAGGGAAAGTTCAAAAACGGGTGCAAATTTCAGCAACCGAACCGATGATCAGCCTCTCCTACCGATGGGAGTGGGAGCATATGTATATCGGCTCTTTTCGTCTGGGGCATATCACGCTGCATCCGATGGCGTTTGAAAGAGCTTCCCTTTTTTATCAGACGTGCAATGGAGGGACTCAACCCGAAAACTTTCCATTAGATGGAACGCATGTCTCACATGGGGATCCTGTTTCATTTTTGGTGTCTGCCTCCGGGGGAGTTGGAATGACCGGGGGTTGGATAGCAATAGGCGATCGCCAACGCCGGCTGCGAGTGGAAGCGGATCAAACGGCAGCCGCCGTTATCGGATTAATCAGTTATCAGGAAATCGGCAACACCTACTTTTGCCGCCTCGCATTATCCGCCGGAGAAATGGACGACACACAACGTCAGAACCGAATCCAATTGATAAAACCGAAAAATCTGGAATTCCGATTCCAGATTTTTCTCCAGATTTAAGAAGTTCTGTCTGGGCGGGGTACCGTGGTCAAAAGGGGACGCCCTACGCTCGTATATTGAAATCCCAAGGCAGCCATTTTCTTAGGATCGTAGACATTTCGAAGGTCAATAAAAATGGGAGATTTAAGTTTTTTCTTGATCTGATCCAGATTTAAGCTGCGGAAAGGATTCCACTCGGTCATCAACACAATCGCATCGGCCCCATCGGCCACGGAATAGGCATCCGCCGCAAAGTCAATTCCCCCTAATACCTTTTCAGCCTCCTTCATCGCCGCCGGATCAAAGGCAACAATATGCGCCCCTTTCTTTTGTAACGCCTGAATAATCGTCACCGCGGGGGCATCCCGCATATCATCGGTATTTGGTTTAAAGGCAAGGCCTAAAAAACCGATCCGTTTTCCAGAAACGTCTCCGACCGCCTTTTCGATTTTTTCAACCATCTGTTCTTTCTGCTGCCGATTGACCTCCATCACCGCATGAACAATTTTAAACTCGTATCCATGTCTTCGGCCAATCTGCGCCAGGGCCGATATGTCTTTTGGAAAACACGATCCACCAAAACCGGGACCGGCATGCAGGAACTTCGGACCGATCCGTCTATCCAATCCGATTCCCTTGGCAATGGCCTGAACATCCGCACCGACCTTTTCACAAAGATTGGCCATCTCATTGATAAAGGAAATCTTGGTCGCAAGGAAGGCATTGGAGGCATATTTGATCATTTCCGCGGTGGCAATATCCGTCACAAGCATCGGCGTCTCGATCAGATATAACGGGCGATAGAGATCTCTCATAATCGCAATGGCCTGCTGGCTGGTCGCCCCAATCACCACACGATTGGGACGAAGGAAATCTTCAAGGGCCGATCCTTCGCGCAAAAATTCCGGGTTAGAGACCACATCAAAATCGAAATGCTCTTTCTGTTTGCCTCCGATAATCTCCCGAATCCGCTCCCCCGTTCCAACGGGTACCGTACTTTTAGTGACGATCACTTTATAGCCGTTCATGTTCTCCGCAATGGTGGCAGCCACCTCTTCTATATAAGAAGTATCCGCATGACCGTCCCCCCTTGGAGGGGTCCCAACCGCAATAAAAATAACCAGGACATCCTCAATCGCATGGACCATATCTGAAGTAAACGACAGATGGCCGTTCTGAAGATTTTTCTTGACCAGATCCTCCAGGCCAGGCTCATAGATCGGGATTCTCCCCTGTTGAAGCATGGCGACCT
Source organism: Candidatus Troglogloeales bacterium (assembly GCA_005239595.1). Taxonomy (GTDB): domain Bacteria; phylum Nitrospirota; class Nitrospiria; order SBBL01; family SBBT01; genus SBBT01. The sequence goes on from SBBT01000030.1 coordinate 5,502, forward strand.
TCTCTATATCCCTATCCACACAGG
>SBBT01000211.1 GCA_005239595.1 Candidatus Troglogloeales bacterium
ACATAGGAGAATGCCATAAACATATTATGCGTCTGAATATCCTCAGAGTAAACACGATCAGGGGCTTCGGGGTTGGTACATAAAGGCCGCGTTCCTTTTATGCCTTCCACAAACGTGGTCCAACTCTTTTTTTGTGTCTCCGCGATACTGGGCTCATTCCACCCTTTAATCCGTTTATCCACCATGGGCCATCCTCCTAGGACATATTCCCACGGAGCCGGCCGGATAAAATTAAGCACCCCTCGGATTAACTTAACAAGGCCAGGAGGCGTCCACGCCCGTATAAACAACCTTATCCCATCGTTACCCATATAAAAAACTCTCTTGCTTCCTCTTGGTCTAAAAAGAGATGGAAATCTCCTCTACTATCAAAATATAACATAAAAAGACGAGTCAATCCTTTTTTAGTTGAAATTTGCATATGACCTACGCTGCGTTTGTTTCTCTAAGGTACTCCCAAATGTCTAGACAGAAAATGGGCTCCTATTTAGTTGTATTGGCCTGTCTGTTCGTTATCGTTTTTCCTGCTCCTGTTTTAAGCCGTAATAAACTTCTTGCGGCGTCGCATATCCAAGCGATTGATGCGGCCTCCCTCCATTATAAAAATAAAAATAGCACCCCAGTCTCTCTTGGACCGTTCGGACTTCCAAATAATCGTTCAGATACACCTCCTCGTATTTCACGCTCCTCTAAAGCCACTCCACAAAAATGTTGCCCAGCACACGACCTCGACCATCCATGCTGATCGTAATCCCACGTGATTGAAATTTGTGTATCCTATTTATTCCGGCAGGCTGTTTTACTACTAAGTTGCCCTGTCCGGTTTTTGGGGAGTAGCATAATATTTATTCGGCGTTCCAGTTGACGCGCTTAATTTTTCTGAGGCAAGAATTGGGGTCCAAGACCTTGCGTTATTGAATTAACGCCTCCGCAATCTGAACTGCATTGAGGGCGGCCCCTTTTCGAAGGTTATCGGCAACCAACCAAAGATTTAAACCGTTTTTGACAGATAGGTCTTCACGAATTCTTCCAACATAGACGTTGTCCTGTCCGACTGCATCCAGAGGGGTCGGATATAGATTTCGTGCAGGATCGTCAAATACGACAATGCCAGGCGCATTTGATAAGATCGCACGGGCCTCACTGACCACCAATTTTCTCTCCGTTTCAATGTTAACCGATTCTCCATGTGATCTAAAAACAGGAACACGAATGGTCGTTGCAGTCATCTGAATCGTGCTATCTCCCATTATTTTTCTGGTCTCATTAATGATCTTCATCTCCTCGTCTGTATAGCCTGTTTGGAGATTGCATTCCCAATTCACAATGCAATTAAAGGCAATCTGCTGGGCATAAACATGGCACTTTACTTCTTTAAACGAAAGAACGGCCTTCGTCTGTTCCAAAAGCTCATCCATCGCCTCTTTTCCGGTTCCAGAGACCGACTGAAAGGTGGTTACCACGACTCTCCGCAATTTTGCAACATCATGGAGCGGCTTAAGCGCCACAACCAATTGGGCCGTCGAACAATTTGGGTTCGCAATGATCCCGTTATGCAACCCGACCGTATGACCATTGACTTCCGGGACCACCAACGGGACAGAAGAATCCATGCGAAAGGCACTGGAATTGTCAATTACAACACACCCTGCTTTGACCGCAAGGGGAGTAAACTTCTTGCTTAATGCGCTGTCGGTCGCCCCAAGAACAAGATCAATCCCTGAAAAAACACCCTCAGATAGCCGTTGAACAATCGTTTCTTTTCCAAAAACAGTGTAGGTCGAACCAGCCGACCGTTCAGAGGCAAACAGATGTAACCTTTCCACAGGAAACTTGCGCTCCTCCAATACCGCCATTATTTCCTGCCCCACGGCGCCAGTCGCCCCCATAATCGCCACCTGATACGCCTCTTTTCTCTTTAATGTCATTTCATCCTCGATGCCCTTTTAATCTTTCCAGGATCAGTCTTCCCATCTCCTTCGTTCCAACTTTTTTATTATCCAGAGAATAAATATCCTCTGTCCGATAACCCTCTTTCAGCACCTCGAACACAGCGGATTCAATCGCAATAGCCTCTCTATCCAAACCAAATGTATATTGTAACATCATTGCTACCGATAAAATCGTTGCAATTGGATTCGCCACATCTTTTCCAGCAATATCAGGAGCGCTCCCATGAATCGGTTCATACATTCCTTTTAATCCTGTCTTTCGCGATTCCCCTCCAAGGCTTGCTGAAGGGAGCATGCCGATAGAGCCCGTTAACATTGCCGCCTCATCAGACAGGATATCGCCGAAGAGATTGGTGGTCACCAGAACATCAAATTGCCTCGGGTTTCGGATCAGTTGCATGGCACAGTTGTCGACATACATATGTGATAACGCCACATCAGGATAATCTTTGTGAATTTCCGTTACCACCTTGCGCCATAGTTCACTCACCTCCAAAACATTGGCCTTGTCAACGGAGGTTACTTTTTTTCGGCGTTTTCTTGCAGTCTCAAACGCCACTTTTGCAATTCGAACAATCTCCGGAGTGGTATACACTTCCGTGTTGACTCCTCGCTCATGGCCTTCATATTTTTCGACGCCTCGCGGGCTTCCAAAATAAATGCCACCGGTAAGTTCTCGAACCACCAGAAGATTAATCCCCTCAATCACTTCCGATTTCAACGTGGAGGCGCCCGCCAACATTGGGAATAACATCACTGGCCTAAGATTGGCGTAAAGGCCCATCTGTTCACGAAGACCTAACAAAGCCCTCTCCGGACGGACTGAATAATCGAGTCCCTCCCATTTTGGCCCGCCGACAGCGCCAAGTAACACGGCATCGGCCAAAAGGGCTGTTGCAAGACTCTCTTTAGGTAGAGGCTCTCCAAACCGATCAATCGCAGCCCCGCCAATAAAACCATATTGGAAATCGAACTGATGGTTAAATACTTTTCCGATACCCTCTAAAACGGCAATCGCCTGCGGAACGATTTCCTCTCCAATGCCATCGCCCGGGAAAACAGCAATCTTCATCAATAGCCCTTCCTTTCATGTTTTATTTAGACAGGCCCGCCCTCAGTTCAGTTGGACCTGTAGCGATTAACCCAACCTGCGGCAATTTTCTTTATTATTCGATCAGCTTGATTTTCGTTTCGGTCTTTCTCTGCTGATCTGCTTGGGAGGTAAGTTTATTTAACGCATTAAGATACGCTCGTACAGAGGCGATAATAATATCGGTGTCCGCCCCATGTCCTGTAACGGTCTTATCCTCTTCCTGGATTGTTACCGTTACTTCTCCAAGTGCATCCGTTCCACCCGTAATGGCCTTAACAACATATGATAACAATCGGCTTTTTGTCTTGGTCATCGATGCAATTGTTCGATAAGCGGCATCGACCGGCCCGTCTCCCCGCCCCATTGCTTTAGCAGAAACCCCGTTCATCAAGAGCTCAACCGTGGCAGTAGGAATAATCGAGGTTCCGCTTTCGACATGGATTGAAACAAGCTGGTATTTCTCTATCGCACGATCTATTTCTTCCGAGATGACCGCCTCCAGATCCTCCTTGAATATTTCTTTTTTCTGATCGGCCAGATGTTTCATGCGCTCAAATGCCT
>SBBT01000075.1 GCA_005239595.1 Candidatus Troglogloeales bacterium
ATAAACGCCTTTAACAATACGGTCACCGGCATTTTCCTCTTCCGATCGATTCGGACATAAAGGAGATCCTTTGCATCAAATTCAAAATCGAGCCAGGAACCCCGATAGGGGATAATCCGCGCGGAGTAGAGCACCTTGCCGGAGGGATGGGTCTTGCCCTTATCATGCGAGAAGGCCGCCCCGGGAGACCGTTGTATCTGGCTAACCACCACCCTTTCCGTCCCATTCACTATGAATGTTCCGTTCGCGGTCATCAGTGGAATTTCTCCAATGTAAATCTCCTGCTCTCGGATATCTCGAACCTTTTTTGGCTCCCCTTTCGTCTCCTTATCCCACACCACCAGACGAACACGGATCTTTAAAGGAGCCGCATAGGTCATGCCCCGTTCCAGACACTCCCCGCCATCATATTTCGGGATTCCGACGGAATAATCGATGAACTCAATCATTGCAGTCTCGTTATAATCCCCGATCGGGAAAACACTTGTGAACGCCGACTGTAACCCAATATCCTCACGCCGTTCGGGAGCGATATCCTTCTGAAGGAATCTCTCGTACGACTGCTTCTGGATATCAATTAAGTTCGGGATTTCGACCTGGATATTGATCTTTGAGAAATCTTTTCTCGTCACCGGGCTATTACTGGACAGGTGCGACATGAACACTCCTTTAAATCTTTAAATGGGGTATCGCTATACTAAGACAACGCGATTACTTAATATCTACTTTTGCCCCTGATTCCTCAAGTTTCTTCTTCATCGACTCAGCCTCTTCCTTGTTTACACCGCTCTTGACTGGTTTTGGAGCCCCCTCCACCAGATCCTTTGCCTCTTTTAAACCCAGGTTGGTTAATTCCCGAACAACCTTAATCACCTGAATTTTCTTGTCGCCCACGCTGGACAAGATCACGTCGAAGGAGGTTTTTTCCTCAACCGCGGCAACCGCCTCAACCGCGCCTCCGGAATGGGCGGCAGCGGCCGCCACCGGTGCCGCCGCGGTCACACCAAACCGGGCCTCCACCATTTTGATCAGATCTGCCAATTGAAGCACAGGCATCTTCTCGACCGCTTTTAGAATTTGCTCGTTGGTTAACTCCATCTCTTCGGTTGCATTCGCCATTGTAATGTTTCTCCTCTTTTCTGACTGTTGACTATGTCGGCCCGCACCCCCCTGTCGGAGGTAGATGCCTCCCCTTTATTTAAACCGCTCCCCGGAAAACCAGGAAGAAGAACCGGGTGTTATGCATGTTCAGACGCCTGCCGTTTTTCATGCACGGCATGAAGCGCATGGGCCAATTTGTTGAGCACGCCATTGAGGCTCCCCACAAGGCCGCAAAGGGGCGCCCCAAACTGGGTCGCCAATCGGCCTAATAAAACCTGTCTTGACGGAAGCTGGGCAATCCGCGTGAGACCGGTAAGATCAATCACCTGGTTTTCCACAATTCCAATTTTAATTTTCAGTTTTTTCTGCTTCTCAACCATCCCTTTTATCACCTTGGCCGGAGCGATTGGATCGCCAAAACCAAGCGCAACGGCAATCGGCCCCGTAAACTGGTGGCCGATTCCTTCCATCGCCGTGCCGGAAACAGCGCGCATCGCCATTGTGTTTTTCACCACCGTAAACTCCCCTGAGACGCGGCGAAGCTGATTTTTCACCTCCTGGATCTCCCCGACGTCCATCCCGGAAAATCCAGTCAAAACGACAACCCGCGCTTTCAAGAATTTCTCTCGCAATTCAGAGACTGCCGCCTCTTTCTCTTGCATTCTCATGATGCTTGTCCTCCGAACTGTTATCCGACCGGAATGCTCGCTGTATCAATAGGGATTCCAGGGCCCATCGTCGCAGAAACGGTCACGCTCTTAAGATATTTTCCCTTGGAAGATGCCGGTTTCCCCTTAACAACAGCGCTAACGACCACGTTGACATTTTCAAGCAGTTGATCGGCGGGAAACGAGACCCGTCCCACGGAAAGATGGACATTCCCTGATTTGTCGACGCGGTATTCCACCCGGCCCTGACGAATCTCCCTGATTGCCCTTGCAACATCAAAGGTCACCGTTCCGGTCTTTGGATTCGGCATTAATCCGCGAGGCCCCAACACCTTTCCCAGTTTCCCGACAGATGCCATAAGATCGGGGGTTGCGACCACCGCATCAAAGTCGAGCCAACCCTTATTGATTTTATCGATCAATCCCTCAAGACCGGCATAATCGGCTCCTGCCTGAACCGCCTCTTTTTCTTTCTCCCCCTTTGCGAACACCAATATGCGAACCTTTTTCCCTGTTCCATGAGGCAACACCACGGAACCCCGTACCATCTGATCAGAGTGCTTTGGATCCACTCCCAGACGGAACGCAAGATCAACACTTTCATCAAATTTGGCGTAATGGGCCTGTTTTAGAAGATCAACCGCCTCTTCAACTTTGTAGGCCCGCCGGGTAACCTTGGCAGCTGCTGCATTGTACTTTTTCCCCATGATGCGTCCCCTTCGTTCAGATAAAATTACTCCATCTGGATTCCCATGCTTCGCGCGGTCCCCTCAATAATCCTCTTCGCCCCTTCCAGGTCAACCGCGTTTAAATCTTCAAGCTTCCTCTTCGCGATCTCTTCTATCTGGGAACGATTGACCTTGCCAACCTTTTCCTTATTGGGTGTCGCAGAACCCTTAATGATTCCGGCCGCTCTTTTAAGGAGATCCGAGGCGGGCGGACTTTTGAGGACAAACGTAAATGACCGATCTGCATAAATGCTGATCACTGCAGGTATGATCGTCCCCTCCTGACCTTGCGTTTTGGCATTAAACGCCTTGCAAAACTCCATGATGTTCACGCCATGCTGGCCGAGGGCTGGGCCGACCGGTGGCGCAGGATTCGCCTTTCCTGCGGGGATTTGGAGCTTAACCATCGCTGTCACCTCTTTTGCCATATCAACCTCCGAACTCTCATATCGATCGTGGGGTGTCCATAAATTTAAGCCTTTTCGACCTGCAGAAAACCGAGTTCAACCGGCGTAGACCGTCCAAAAATACTCACCAACACCTTTAGCTTCTTGTGATCCAGATTAACCTCATCGGCCACGCCTGTAAATCCCAAAAATGGCCCATCAATAATACGAACGCTGCTCCCTTTTTCAAACTGGTTTTTCTCCCGACGCGGCACACCCCCCTCGCTGACCTGCCTTAAGAGCACATCCACTTCTTGCTGAGACAGGGGTGAAGGAACATCGCCGCCGCCCAAGAAACCGGTCACTTTCGGGGTACCCCTCACGAGACGTTGGAGCTCCTCATCCATACACATTTCAACCAAAATATATCCCGGGAAAAACTTCTTTGTGGAGACGCGTTTCTTCCCCTCTTTAATTTCAACCACCTCTTCCGTCGGAATCAACAGACTCCCAATTTTATCCTCCAGCCCAAACGTTTTAATCCGTTCTTCAAGACTGGCCTTCACCCGACCTTCAAAACCGGAGTAGGTATGGATGACATACCAGTTTTTTTCCATAAGAGACTCCTTTAGACAATTACGTTCATCCAGAAACACCGCCTCTGGTCCAACACATACCGCAATAGAACCATCAAACGACAAACCGTAACAGGCGAACCAAAATGGCATCTACCAGGGCAAGGAATATGGAAACGAGGACTGTAAAAATAATAACGACGGTCGTTGCACCGATCGTCTCGTTTTTCCCTGGAAATGTAATTTTCCCCAGCTCGCCTTTAAAATCCCTCCAAGCCTCGGTTATTTTCTGAACCCATTTCTTGATCATTTCTCTCTAACCTTAAAGAACCTCTTGCGTGCAACAGCTACATTCAGGTCATGGCAGGCCAGGAGGGACTCGAACCCCCAACATGCGGTTTTGGAGACCGCCGCTCTAACCAAATTGGAGCTACTGGCCTCCTTCACCAAACGGAAAGCGTCCGCTCATCATACTAAATAAGATCATGAAGGCCATTATTTTTCTTCCTTATGCCCCGTATGTTTTCGACAAAAACGGCAATATTTTTTCAGTTCGATCCGATCGGGCGTATTCCTCTTGTTTTTCCCCGTCGCGTAATTCTTTCTCTTGCATTCCGTACAGCTCATCGTGATAATTTCACGCATTGGAAAATCCTCTTATGAGGCCTCTCGCCATAACCCATTTATTTAATGATTTTTGTGATAACGCCTGCGCCGACCGTCCTGCCCCCTTCCCGGATCGCAAAGCGCAGCCCCTCCTGCATCGCAATCGGCATGATCAAC
>SBBT01000069.1 GCA_005239595.1 Candidatus Troglogloeales bacterium
ATTTTGTCATAAAATTTTGTCTGTGGGTAGCGGATGAAATATGTACTTATCATGACTTAATTGCAATTTCAGAAACAGCCGATGGGTTTAAAATTCAGGGTCAGGCTAAGGTTCATCGCGAATCGCTACCCCTTTTCGGGTGCGCTTTATTTCTGACCGCTGGTGTTTTTCAGCCAGTATATTTTCTTTGGCACGGCGGGAGCGTCTTTTCTTCTGTCGGCGGATTTTTGCAATCTCTTTCTGTCGCTTGCTTTCAGCGCCATATCGTATTTCTTCTATCTTGTCGGCCAGACGTTTGCGAGCCAGGTATCGGTTTAATCCTTGCGTTCTTTCTTCCTTACAACGGACGTTGAGGCCCAACGGAAGATAGGTCAACACCACGCAGGTAGCCGTTTTGTTGATGTTCTGGCCGCCAGGCCCGCTTGCCCGGACAAACTGTTCATGAATCTCTTTTTCATCGACCCCCAATTTAACCAGGCGGGCGTTTAACTTGTTCCACTTTTCAGCGCTGACCACACGACACCCCGTATTGCATTATCCCCAGTGTAACCCCAAAAGAGATCGTTGCACAATGAAGTGGTTCCCACCTATATGTTATAATCAAAAGTCAATTGTTTATACGGTCAATGAGATGTTTTTCAACGGATACATAGACTGAGGGGATAAAACAATAATGAAGCTATTCTTAGGCCTCGTGATTTCCCTGTTTTTCGGCGAGACGGTTTCTGGAACGCAAAAATCTATAACCGGCGGTATGTTGGTCTCACAGGGCGTTCACGCCCCGGTGAAATGGACCTACTCCACGGGCAACACCATTTTCTCTAGGGCGTTGATCGCTTCCGATGGCACGATTTATGTCAGTTCCTCGGACGGTTTTCTATATGCCCTTCGGCGGGATGGGGCGCTGATCTGGCGACATAAGATCGCCCAGCTTAAGCCTGTCATCCTCAATAAGTCCGCGCCGGAGATCGGGGCCGATGGAACGATCCTGGTCGGGTCTGTCGATCGGCATCTTTATGCCATGACCCCTTCCGGCTATGTAAAATGGCGTTATCCTACCGATAAGGAGGTGCTCTCTTCCCCGGTTGTTGACGGGGATGGGACTATTTATTTTGGTTCAAACGATGGTTTTTTCTATGCGGTTGATTTTGAGGGAAGATTAAAATGGCGGTACAGAATTGGCGTTTCGATTGATTCAAAACCGATGATCAACCAGTTTGCCTATGTCGGCTCGGAGGATGGCCATCTCTATGCGTTTTCCAAAAAGGGGGAATTGGTCTGGAAGTTTAACGCGAACAGCCCGCTTGCTTCTCCAGCGGATGGATCGAATCGGGGAATTTATGTCGGATCCAACGATGGCTACCTTTATCGTATTTCAAAAGAGGGGAAGGCTATTTGGCGGTCTCCAACTGGAAGACCGATTGCCGCTGCCCCGACGGTGGGAAGTGATGGAACGATTTATGTCGGATCGCGCGGTGCGGATATTTATGCTGTTACTTCCGATGGAAAACTAAAATGGCGGTATCCGGTTAAAAGTATCGAGGGTGCGACTCCTGCGATTTCTCCAGACGGCCTCATATTAATATGCTCGAATGACGGCTATCTTTATGCCTTTAACTCTGAAGGTGTTGTGGTTTGGAAATACCGCCCGGGCCATGCCGCCTCTTCCGTCCCGGCGATCGGGGCCGACGGGACGGTCTATGTCGGCTCTCATGATGGCGACCTTTATGCCTTGATCCCGTATCTGGGGACTCACCTATGAAAATCTTCCCTTCGGGTTGACCCCTTTTAACGTGATTTCCTATAATGCCCCCATTTATTGAGAGCATGCTGATGGATGGAACCGGGGACCAGATTGTTCAAAGAATGAAAAAGCGGGATGCCCTTCGCGCAGAGGGCGTTGAGCCGTACGGTGTCCGCTTTGAGGGAAAGGTTCCCCTTTCTAAAATTCTTGAAAGGCATGAAGGGGAAGCGTTGTCGGAAGCAGATCCCTCTGCTTATAAAATTGCCGGGCGAATGATCTCGCTCCGTCGGTTTGGAAAGGCGGCCTTTGCGCATCTTCAAGATGCCACAGGACGGATGCAGGTTTATTTTAAAAAAGATTATCTGGGAAATGCCGGTTTTGATTTGTTTGAAAAGCTCGATATCGGCGATCACGTGGGAGTGGAAGGGATTCTTTTCCGCACCAAGACTAATGAGTTGACCTTGCAGGCAAGGGAGTTAACCCTGCTCGCCAAGGCGCTTCGACCGCTTCCGGAAAAGTGGCATGGCCTGACGGATGTCGAGCTGCGCTACCGAATGCGTTATCTCGATCTGATTGCAAACCCCGATATCCAACAGGTGTTTATCCGGCGTGGAAAGATCATCGATGCCATCCGCCAGTTCCTCACCCGGCATGGTTTCATCGAGGTGGAAACCCCGATGATGCACCCGATTCCGGGAGGGGCCGCAGCCCGACCCTTCATCACACACCACAATGCCCTCGGCCTTGATCTCTACCTTAGGGTTGCCCCCGAACTTTACCTGAAGCGATTGATTGTCGGAGGATTCGAACGCGTGTTTGAGATTAACCGGAATTTCAGAAATGAGGGGATCTCGACCATCCATAACCCCGAATTTACGATGCTCGAATTTTATATGGCCTATGCCGATTACAACGACCTTATGACGTTTACCGAGGATCTGGTCACCTCTGTTGCAAAACCGCTTCTTGGGAGTTTAACCTTCGATTATCAGGGGACAGCAATCGATCTTTCCCCTCCTTGGCGGCGTCTTTCCTATCTCGACGCCATCGCAGGCGCGCTTGCCGTGAAGCAGGAAGATCTGTCCGATCCGGAAAAGGTGATTGCGCTTGCGCGTCGGTCGAATGTGCGGGTGGAAAAAGGGAACTCGCATTACAAGATTCTGGATAATCTTTTCGGCGCGGTGGCGGAGCCGAACCTAACCGGTCCGATCTTTATTACCGACTATCCTACCGAAATATCCCCCTTGGCCAAGCGCCGCAAAGACCACCTGGATTTAACTGAGCGGTTTGAGCTCTACATCGCAGGTCGGGAGGTTGCCAACGGTTTTTCCGAATTAAACGATCCGGAAGACCAACGCGCCCGCTTCCTGTCCCAGATGGCGCAGCGGGAGAGGGGCGATATCGAGGCGCATCGAATGGATGAAGATTATTTAAACGCGCTGGAGCATGGGATGCCTCCTACTGCAGGGGAAGGGATTGGGATCGACAGACTGGTCATGCTTTTTACCAATCAAGGCTCTATTCGGGATGTGATCCTCTTCCCGCAATTGAGGCCGGGACCCTAAAAGAATGCCGATTCCGTATGAACTTTTTGTAGGGCTACGGTATCTGAAGGCCAAGCGTCGCCAACGGGGCATCTCTCTCAACACCCTGGTTTCAATCGGCGGCGTGACGGTGGGGGTGGCGGCGTTGATCGCCACGCTTGCCGTGATGACCGGATTTTCCGAAGACCTGCGCGCCAAAATACTCGGGACGAACTCCCATATTGTGATCAATGACCGGATGAGGGAAAATCTCCCTGTCTATCGTGCCCTTATCGAGAAAACGGTTAAAATCCCTCATGTCACAGCCGCCACCCCCTTTATCTTTCGGCAGGTACTCCTCTCGTCGGATACCAATGTTGTCGGGGTTCTGCTCCGCGGCATCAGCCCGGAGAGCGAGGCCAGGGTGACGGACCTTGGGAAAAATATCAAGGAAGGAAAGCTGGGATTCCTAACCGATCCTCCTGGAATCGAGGGAGAGGAAGAAGGGAAAAAGATACTGCCAGGCATCATTATCGGAAAAGAATTAGCGGGGCGTCTCGATGTGCTGATGGGGGATGAAGTCGGCGTGGTCTCGCCGGTGGGCAAAGGGAGGGAATTGCTGGTCGATCCGATGGGGTTTACCCCAAAGATACGGAAGTTTCGCGTGGTGGGCGTTTTTGACTCCGGCATGTTTGAATACGACAGCACATTGGCCTATATATCGATCAAGGAGGCGCAGACCTTTTTTAACCTGGCGGATGAGGTCTCCGGCATTCAGGTGAAGGTGGACGATGTTTTTATCGCCGACCAGGTAGCGGATCAACTTGAGAAAAAGCTGGGCTTTCCTTACCAGGCCCGGGATTGGAAAAGGCTGAATCGAAATCTTTTCTCCGCCCTGCAACTGGAGAAGATGATGATGTTCATTATCTTGGTCCTGATTATCCTGGTTGCCTCATTCAATATCGTCGGCACATTGACCATGACGGTTGTCGAGAAAAGCCGGGAGATCGCTATCTTAAAGGCGATGGGGGCGACCCGCAAGTCGATCATGCGCATCTTTATGCTGGAAGGTGTCGTCATTGGAGGGATCGGCGTGACGTTAGGGGTTCCCCTGGGCGTGGCCGTTTGTAAGACGCTCCAGAAGGTCTATTCCCTGCCGAGTGATGTCTACTATATTAGCCACTTGCCGGTTAAAATCGAGCCTCTGGATGTGACGCTTGTTTCCGTATCGGCGGTTTTTATCGGTTTTCTGGCTACCCTCTATCCGTCATGGCAGGCCTCGCGGCTTGATCCTGCCGAGGCGCTCCGATATGAATGATGCGACTTATGGGTGGGGGAGATGATTGACGTTGTTGATCTAACCCGCTCGTTCCCCATGGCCGGCCGGGAATTGACGATTTTAAAAGGGGTGACGATTTCCGTTCGGAAAGGGGAACTGCTTGCGATTGTGGGGGCCTCCGGCGTAGGCAAAAGCACGTTTCTTCATATCCTGGGGGCGTTGGATCGCCCGACGTCCGGAAAGGTTTTTTTTAATGGCGTGGATCTCTTCTCTGCCTCCGACACCGAACTCGCGATATTTAGAAACAGAAAAATTGGGTTTGTCTTCCAGTTTCATCACCTGCTCCCGGAGTTTACCGCCCTGGAGAATACGATGATGCCGGGCCTCATTCAACGAGCCGGTACAAAAGAAATAAGGACTGCTGCCCAGGAGATGCTGGAATCGGTTGGATTATCGGAACGCCTTCACCATAAGCCAGGACAGCTCTCCGGCGGAGAGCAACAACGGGTTGCCCTGGCGAGGGCGCTGGTGCAGCGTCCTGACCTGGTATTGGCCGATGAACCGACAGGCAATCTGGACAGCCAAACCAGCGAGGAGGTTTTTACCCTCCTTAAAAACTTAAACCAGCAGATGGGGATGACATTGGTTATGGTAACGCATAACGAGGCACTCTCCCATCGGGCAGACCGATTGGTTAAAATGGTGGACGGTAAAATAAACGGGGATAGCATCGTGGAACACCCGATAGAATCTTCTTAAAATGAGGATGTTGTTCCGCCCCGACTAAGCGGTCCGTTTGGGAGGGGTCTGCCGTTTTGACTTGCTCGGAATGGTCTTCCTCCCGGTTTCAGGAGGGGTTGAAACGATGACCTGGTTTTTACCCATTTGTTTTGCCTTATATAAGGCTGCGTCCGCGTGTTCGATCAGTGCATGCGCATCCTGTCCGTCTCCGCGGTAGCTGGAGATGCCAACGCTGATGGTGATGCACCCTCCAGGCTGGGTTTCCCGCCCCTCGAATGGGAAGGTGGCCACCTTCTCTCGTATAATATTAACGGTTTCCACCACCTTTTCAGAGGAGGTCTCCGGCATAATAACCGAAAACTCTTCGCCGCCATATCGCGCCACGACATCCACCTCGCGACACTGATTCCTTAATATTTCTCCCAGTTGCCGGAGTACCGCATTTCCCTTGGGATGTCCGTGGGTGTCGTTATATCGTTTAAAATTGTCGATATCGATCATGAGTAAGGTAAAGGTCAGTCCGTAGCGGTCCGCCCGTTTGATCTCGCTTAAAAGCCGTTGGGAAAAGTAGCGGTGGTTATAGAGGCCCGTGAGATCATCGGTGATCGATATCCGCATTGCGTTCTCCAGTAATTGGGCCTTCTCAATAATGTTTGCCGCCATGCCTCCGAGAAGCGAGAAGAGCGAAATTTCACGGGAGGTAAACTCACGGACGACAAAGTCGTTGACATAGAGGATGCCGATAATTTTCCCGTTTACAATTAAGGGGGTTGCCATGACCGATCGGATGCCTTCCTGCAGCATGATCGGGTTGTCGAACTGTGGATATTGCAAGACATCCGTGATGACCAATGGTTCTTCGTGGTTTAAGATCGTGCTGGTAAGGCCGCCTGTGCGAAGGGTCCAGCGCGACATTTTTGAAAAACTTCCGCTGAATCCTTTCATGACGCTATGATGCATCTCGCCGCGGTTCTCATCATATAAGGCGATGCTTCCTGCTGGCGTGTTGGTCAGCTTGGTGGCATCTTCCAACGTATAGAAGAGGAGCCTCGGCAGGTGTTGCGTGCTTGAAAGTTTAAGACCCAGATCGTAAATCGACTGGTACTGAAAGAGCATATTCTCGAGCGATGTTTGCCTCGTTATTCCATGGGACATATGGCGCCACATATGTCTGGCAGTGGTGCCGCTGATCAGCTCCACGTGGGAATGACGGCGCTTCTGCAGCTCCTTGTGAACCAATGGATCGCCTGTGGTGTCCACAATGCACTGAAGGTTTTTCAGTTTCTCGAATTTCCTGTAATCGGTTGCGGTGCGGATTTTCAACTTCCTGGCCAGGATCATTCCCGGAGCGGTCTTTTTCCGGTCGGCCACCCCAAGGATTTTGGTATGCGGATCGTTATGCAGAAGTTCTATTAAGGCGGTGCCGCCCCGACCTGCGCCAACGATAATAAGGTTTAACATGGAGGACGCCCCAAGACGGATAATGATCGATCTTCTCCTGCCTCATATTGGGAGATCTTTTCGTGATATTGTAACGTAAGCCCGATATCGTCAAGGCCATTGAGGAGACAATAACGCCTAAACGACTCAACCGTAAACGGGAGAGAGAGGCCGTTTTGTGAGGTAATCGCCATTTTTTCCAAATCAACGTTAAGCGTGTAGCCAGGCATCGCCCGAACCTGCTGAAAGAGAGCCTCTACGTCGTTTTCAGGAAGGATGACGGGAAGGATCCCATTTTTAAAGCAGTTGTTGTAGAAAATATCGGCAAAGGAGGGAGCGATGATGCATCGGAATCCATAATCAAGAAGCGCCCAGGGGGCATGCTCGCGCGAGGAGCCGCATCCGAAGTTTGCACGGGTGACCAGAATAGTCGCACCCTCGTATCGTGGCTGATTCATTTCAAAATCAGGACGAACCTCTCCCCCTTCTTTGTACCGCCAGTCGTAGAAAAGGAACGGCCCAAACCCGGTGCGCTCAATCCTCTTTAGGAATTGCTTCGGAATAATCTGATCGGTGTCTATATTGGAGAGGTCTAAGAGGGTGACCTTTCCGGTATGTTGTATAAACGGTTTCATGAGCGGTTGATCGAATACTCCCGGATATCGACAAAGTGGCCAAAGACCGCAGCGGCGGCGGCCATCAGGGGGGAAACCCGATGGGTCCGCCCCCCCCGCCCCTGACGTCCTTCGAAATTACGATTGGAGGTGGAGGCACATCGCTCTTTCGGTTTCAGGATATCCGGGTTCATGCCCAGACACATAGAACAGCCCGACTCGCGCCAATCAAAACCTGCTTCCCGGAAAATACGGTCGAGGCCCTCTTTCTCCGCCTCTTTTTTAACCTGTTGCGAACCGGGCACAATCATTGCGTAGACTTTTGGTGAAACCCGCTTTCCTTTGACAAAGTCGGCCACGCGGCGCAGATCGTCCATGCGGGAATTGGTGCAGGAGCCGATAAAAACCCGGTCGATCGGAAGGTCGGTGATTTTTGTCCCTCCGGAAATCCCCATATATTCCAGGGCGCGCTCCGCCGATTTTCTTGAGTTTGAATCGGTAAAATCGGCCGGCGCTGGAACCCGGCCGTCGACGCCGATTACCTGTGCCGGATTCGTTCCCCAGGTTACCTGCGGGGTGATGGCGGCGGCATCGACACGCAGGGTTTTGTCGAACACGGCGCCGCGATCCGTTGGAAGTTTATGCCACTTGGAAACGGCCGCGTCAAAATCGACCGGGGCGTAGGTTCGCCCTCTCAAGTATTCAAAGGTTTTTTCATCAGGGGCGATCATTCCGGCTTTTGCCCCTCCTTCGATCGACATGTTGCAGATGGTCATCCGCTCTTCCATGCCAAGATCGCGGATTGCCTCCCCCCCGTACTCAATGACAAAGCCCGTGCCGCCTTCCGTTCCGATCTGTCCAATAATAGACAAGATGATATCCTTAGCCTCTATCCCATAAGATCGTCGGCCGCCTACCTCGATCAGGAAAGTCTTTGGTTTGTCCTGAAGGAGACATTGGGTTGCCAGGACATGTTCTACCTCGCTGGTACCGATGCCGAAGGCGAGTGCCCCAAAGGCGCCGTGGGTCGACGTGTGGCTATCGCCGCAGACCAGCGTGATGCCGGGAAGCGTTAAGCCTAACTCGGGGCCAATGACATGAACAATTCCCTGATTGGGATCTGAAAGATCAAAAAGGGTGACCCCAAACTCCTTGCAATTTTGCGAAAGCGTTTCCATCTGCTTGAGCGAGATCGGATCTTCAATCGGAAGGGTGCGATCGGTGGTTGGGACATTATGATCCATCGTGGCGAAGGTGAGATCGGGCCTGCGGATCCTTCTTCCCGCAAGACGCAATCCTTCAAATGCCTGGGGGGAGGTGACCTCATGCACCAGGTGCCGGTCTATGTAAATGAGCGACGGTTTTCCTGTTTCCTGATGAACCACATGGGCATCCCAGATTTTGTCAAACATGGTTTTGGGTTGGCCCATCCATTCCCCCTTTCGATGCCGCGCTGTCTTGGCATATCGGCGACGGCAGGATGAATCATAGTTGGGGCAATTATAACGGAGTTGGGTCTTTCATTACAACGCAGCCTTGTTTTTCCCCCTCCAACCGACGGAGAAAAGGATGGCGCTTAAGACCAGGAAGACGAGTGAAAGGCGTAGATGGGCCGCGGGGTTTGGGTCGTTTTCAGGGTGGAGAATGATGTTGGCTAGCCGGTAGCTCCAGAATCCAGCGCTAAAGAGAGTGGATAACAAGAGTGCCCTGTAAGACCTCCCGCTGGCCCGATTCCCTTGAATGGCCATCCAGATAAAGAAACCACCGATTGCGAGGGAGATAACCGCAATGAGGGCGGTCGGCCACCGATGAGGGTCTACCCCCCATCTCAAATAAAGGATGTAAAGCCGAAAAGACCAGGAGGGGAGAATCAGGAGACCGGTTACAAACAATAAAACCCTTGCCTGCTTCGACATGATTTCACTCTCATCCAGGCTTTGAAAGTTGACCTCTCCGATGTAGAATGCCGAGTTATTCGAGGAATTGCAAGGGGGTGAGTTGACTCAAGGCCAGATGAGTTTATGCGAAAAGAAGACACGAAATGGGCCGCTAATGGCAAAAAGTGACGGGAACGACAAGTCACTCGAATCCTGGATTTGGGATGCCGCGTGCAGCATTCGCGGGGCACAGGACGCGCCCAAGTTCAAGGACTTTATCCTTCCGCTGATCTTCACCAAACGGCTCTGCGACGTTTTCGACGATGAGATCAACCGGATTGTCCAAGAGGTCGGCTCGCGCGCCAAGGCGTTTAAACTCGTCGAGAAGGATCACAATCTGGTTAGGTTTTTCCTGCTGACCCTTCCCGGACACTAATGAACCCATTTGGACGGTTATCCGAAAATTAACCGGAAAGATTGGCGAAAGCCTGACCACCACTCTGCATGATATCGCCAAGGCCAACCCCGGGCTCCAAGGGATCATTGATTGGAGTACAACCTGCTGTTTCGCTGGTTTTTGGATAGGGGCATAATCGAGGACAGCTTTGATCACTCGGTTTTTAGCGAGAATCGGGAGCGCCTGATGGGCACGAAGTAGGACGTCTGTTCTTTGATGCGGTGGTGCGACAGGTCTGTGTCTTGGGGCTGATGAGCGAGGAGCATTTTACGGTGGACGGCACCCTGATTGAGGCTTGGGCCTCGCTGAAGAGTTTTCGTCCGAGAGAGAAAGCCCCCCCCGACCACTCTTTCAGTGGCGATCCGAGCAATTCGACGGTGGACTTTCATGGGGAGAAGCGATCCGATACAAGGATCAGAGTTGCACCGACGCGGAGGCTCGGCTCATGCGCAAGGGATGGGGCAAAGAGGCCAAGCTGTGCTACGGGGCACATGCCTTGATGGAGGGCTCCGGGGGTTGTTGGTGGGCGTTTCGATCACTCCGGCCGCCGGGACGTCGGAGCGGGAGGCGGCCGAGGCGATGCTCAAACGGTCTCCGTATAAGGAGAGGAGGATGGGAATGGAGAAAAGCGCTCCTCATGACACCTGCTATATCGATAAAGAGAGGCTTTCTTCACCGTTCGATCGAATATGCAAGAGAAAACGGTTGTCGGCAACCTTCAATATCGGTTTTAAACCACCTTTTTCAACAACCTGCTAGCGAATGCGGAAGACTACCTACATGTGGTGGTAGGTAGAGTCAACTGAATAGGCAGATAGGGAAATAACCCAAAGAATGTGGGGGCCATAGTAGAAGAGAAACAGATAGGTCATAAGGGTCTTCGCGTAAGATGTAATAGTTTAGAAGTGCCTTGCGTCCGTCGAACGTCAGCTTCTCCCAGATCGGTAACAGCGTGTATTTCTGTCCTTTGATGTACGAGCGACTTTTTCCTCATAGCCGCGCATCTTGCGTATCTTGTCCAGCGCCTCTCCGAGATACCTCATTAGGTGAAACTTGTCATAGAGACTCCCCGCAGGATAAGTCCCGTATACACCGCACGGCCTTGTCGTAGTGACTCCAATGCACCGTACCGCAACAACCGCAAACCGTTTTTTTTGATGCCGCTTTATGCACTATAACCTTCGCTTTAGGGTCACCGAATATCCCCCTGATCGTTGCCTTTGGACAAAATCAGGGAAA
>SBBT01000117.1 GCA_005239595.1 Candidatus Troglogloeales bacterium
GGATCGATTGGGGCAAGCTCATTCCCGTCGCGTGTCTGGAAAAACAAGGGAATGCCGGGTCATATGGGAGATCGACAAGTTACCGTAGAGGGTTTAGAGATCGCGCAGGTCTCTCCCGAGGAAAATCTCATTCTGGTGAAAGGGGCAGTGCCGGGAAGTCCCAAGACGGTGGTGGCCATTCGCAGGGCCAGAAGACAAAAAAAGGTTCTGGTTGCTGGCTAAGGTGTCGTAAGGAGCAGAAGAGATGGCGCTGGAGGTTGAGGTAAAGAATCTCAAAAATGAGAAGGCGGGCATGCTGGTGCTCAACGATTCCGTTTTTGGTTTAAGGCCCGCTTTGCCGCTCCTTCATGAGGCGGTGGTGATGCAATTGGCGTCCATGCGTCAGGGAACGGCGGCGACCAAGACCCGCGGCCTCGTCAGTGGTAGTGGCAAGAAGCCCTGGAAACAAAAAGGGACGGGACGCGCGCGGGCGGGATCAAGCCGCTCTCCGGTTTGGAGAGGGGGTGGGATCGTCTTTGGGCCACACCCGCGCCCTTATGGATATGCGATGCCCCAAAAGAAATCGAGAAAGGCCCTTCACATGGCTTTATCCGAAAAGGTTCATGGGGGCAGCCTGATTGTTCTAGAGGCGATTGAGTTTGAAGAGGTAAAAACAAAATTGGTAGCGCGTCTTCTTAAGGAATTAAAGCTGGATGGGAAGGTGCTGATGGTGACCTCGAAAGAGGATGGTGCCTTGATGCGGATGGTGAGAAACCTTCCCCATGTCCAGATCCTTGATATCCGACGGTTAAATGTTTACGACATTCTCCATGCAAAGTGGTTGGTTATCACGCGAGAAGATGTAGGAAAACTGACCGAAATTCTGGGGGACCATGAACAACCGGCATGATTTAGTTATTCGCCCTCTTTTGACCGAGAAGAGCACAACCTTGCGTGAGACGCACAACCAATATTGTTTTGAAGTCGTGCTTTGTGCTAATCGCAACGAGGTGAAAAAAGCTGTTGAAGCGACGTTGAATGTTAAGGTGGAAAAAGTTCGTATCTTGAATATGTCGGGCAAGGAAAAACGTCTCAATCGTTTTGTCGGGAGGCGTCCCGATTGGAAGAAGGCAATCGTTACCTTAAAAAAAGGCGAAAAATTGCAGCTGTTTGAGGGATAGACTTGGGAATAAAAAATTACAGACCGACGTCGCCTGGCCGGCGTTCGATGATGGGGCTGACTTTCGATGAGATCACGAAGACTGCGCCCGAGAAACGTCTCGTTCGTTCCCTCCCCTCTTCCGGAGGCCGGAATAATCGCGGCAAGATGACGATCCGCCATCGCGGCGGGGGGCATAAGCGGGCTTATCGTCTGATCGATTTTAAGCGGGATAAGTTTGGTATTCCGGCGAAGGTGGCGTCGGTCGAATATGACCCAAACCGCTCTTCCAGAATTGCCCTTCTCTGGTATGCCGATGGGGAGAAGCGATATATTATTGCCCCGGAAGGTTTAAGCGTGGGAGATCAGGTGATGTCGGGGCCGAATGCAGATGTGAAGACGGCCAATGCCCTGCCGCTTTCTAATATTCCCGTTGGAAGCAGCATCCATAATATTGAGCTTAAAAAGGGAAAAGGGGGGCAGCTTGTAAGAAGCGCAGGCGCTGTTGCCCAGCTTATGGCGAAAGAAGGGGGCTGGGCCCAGATACGGTTGGGTTCCGGCGAGGTCCGGCGAATTCATGCCGAATGCATGGCAACCATCGGTCAGGTGGGGAATATTGATCATGGGAACTATTCTTACGGAAAGGCCGGAAGGTCGCGGTGGTTGGGACGGCGACCCCATGTTCGCGGGCTTGCGATGAATCCGGTGGATCATCCGCATGGCGGCGGAGAAGGAAAATCGGGCCAGGGAAATCCGCATCCTGTTTCGCCATGGGGGCAGCTTGCCAAGGGATACAAGACCAGAAGAAGAAAATACACGGACGCCTTTATTGTTAGGCGGAGAAACTAGAGGGTTATATGCCAAGGTCTGTGAGTAAGGGGCCATTTGTTGATGTCTCGTTGGCCGAAAAGATTGAAAAGATGAATAAGGGTGGTGATAAGAAAATGATCAAGACATGGTCTCGACGTTCTACCATAACGCCGGAGATGATTGGTCACACCATCGCTGTCCATAATGGAAAGAAGTTTATCCCTGTTTATCTGACGGAAAACATGGTTGGTCACAAATTGGGTGAATTCTCCGCAACGCGATTTTTTAAAGGGCATGGGTCGGTGAAATCGGATAAAGCTGTCCCGTTAAAGTAAGTGGGGGAGATGGAAGCAAAAGCAATCTTAAGATATGTTCGCGTGGCACCGAGGAAGGCCCGATTGGTGGTTGACCTGATTCGTGGAAAGGGCGTGGCCCAAGCGCTCGGTATTCTAAAGTTTACGCCGCGTCATGCCGCCCTGGTGGTTGAGAAAGTCTTAAAGTCGGCTGTGGCGAACGCCTCGCAGAAAGAAATGGGCGATGTGGACGAGCTTTGGATATCCAAGGTGTGTGTGGATGTGGGGCCGACGATGAAGCGGGTTAAGCCGAGGGCAATGGGGAGGTCCAATACCATTCGAAAGCGGATGAGCCATATTACTATCGCGCTATCCGGGAAAGCCGATCCGGCCGAACCGAAGGATAAAAAACGTGGCAGAGCGGCGCAATCAGGTGGGGGAAAGTAATGGGTCAAAAAGTTCATCCAATCGGGTTTAGGCTGGGTTACATTAAGACTTGGACCTCTCGATGGTTTGCGCAAAAAGATTATGCCAAGTTTCTTCACGAGGACCTGGCGATGCGCAAGATCGTGAAAAAGAAGCTCTATCACGCCGGCGTTTCTCGGGTTGAGATTGAGCGTTCCGGAAACCAGATCAGAATCATCATTTATACGCCCAAGCCTGGCATTATCATCGGAAGAAAAGGGGCGGAGGTCGATAAGCTGAAATCCGATCTGGAGGCGATGGCGAAGCGGCAGGTCTATATTAACATTAAAGAGATCAAGAAACCGGAGTTGGACGCCCAGCTGGTGGCTGAAAATATTGCGATGCAGTTGGAAAAGCGGGTTGCATACCGGCGCGCTATGAAGAAGGCGGTTGCCTCCTCCCTGAGACTGGGGGCGCTGGGGATTAAGATCTACTGCGCGGGTCGGCTGGCGGGTGCCGAAATTGCCAGAACAGAATGGTATCGAGAGGGGAAGGTGCCGCTCCACACCTTGCGGGCGAATATCGACTTTGGTCTGGCAGAGGCGGCAACCACAACCGGACAAATTGGCGTAAAGGTTTGGATTTATCTTGGCGATGTTCTTACAACGCAGGCCGTTGCCGAAAGTGAGGATCTCATTGCAGTGGGCGAGAGGCAGTAGTGTTATCTCCCAAGAAAGTTAAATATCGAAAGAAGATGAAGGGCCGGATGAATGGAAAGGCTTACCGGGGTTCCGCTCTAAGCTTTGGCGAGTTCGGTCTGAAGGCGATGGAGCCGGGTTGGATTACGGCTAGGCAGATTGAGGCCGCGAGAATTGCCATGACGCGGTTCGTGAAGCGTGGCGGGAAAATATGGATACGGATTTTTCCGGACAAGCCGATCACCAAAAAACCGGCGGAAACCCGCATGGGTAAGGGCAAAGGGGTTCCAGAGTATTGGGTGTCAGTTGTGAAATCAGGCCGGATGATATACGAGATAGACGGGGTGACGCAGGATGTGGCCAAAGAGGCCTTTCGGCTCGCCGCATATAAACTTCCAATCTCGACGCAATTTGTAATGCGGGGAGAATCGTAAATGAAGGGGAATCCGCTCAAAGATTTGTCGCCGGAAGAGCTCCTTGAAAAAGAGAAGGCCTTAAGGAAAGAGCTGTTTAATCTCCGTTTCCAAAAGGTGACTGGACATGTTGAAAATCCAAGCCGGATACGGCAGGTCAGACGGGATATCGCCCGCGTTTTGACGGCTCTTGCGATGGAAAAGAGTCCTTAAGATAGGGGAAGTCATGTTAAAGAAGCGAAAAGAATTCCGTGGCCGCGTGGTCAGTGACAAAATGGATAAAACCGTTGTGGTTGCGATCGACCGGACCGTGAAAGATCCGGAGTATGGAAAGTATTTAAAGCGGACGAGCAAGTTCATGGCGCACGATGAAAAGAACGAATGCCGTGTGGGAGATCGGGTAAAACTGATTGCGACGCGACCTTTGAGTGCAAGGAAGAGATGGTCTGTTGTGGAAATTGTGGAACGTGCAAAGAAATCCGAGCCGGAGGATCCCCGGTAAAACAAGCTATTTTTATTCACGGGTTCAAGGGAGATGGTGCAAATATATACAATGCTGGATGTGGCCGATAATTCCGGGGCGAAACGGGTGATGTGCTTTCATGTAGTGGGTGGATCTAGGAGGCGCTACGCTGGCCTGGGCGATGTGATTGTGGCGACCGTCAAGGAGGCGGTACCGCAGGGGAGCGTCAAAAAAGGCGAGGTGGTCAAGGCGGTGGTGGTGAGGACCGCCAAGGAAGTTCGGAGAGGCGACGGTTCCTACATCAAGTTTGATCGGAATGCGGCTGTCTTAATCAATGCCCAGGGGGAGCCGATTGGAACGCGAATTTTCGGTCCCGTCGCCAGAGAACTTCGCTGGAAGAAATTTACGAAAATTATCTCCCTTGCCCCGGAGGTCTTGTAAAAATGGGTGCGGCCGTGATGAATATCCGGGTCAGGAAGGGGGATTTGGTTCGCGTGATATCCGGGAAGGAAAAGGGGAAGGAAGGAAAGGTCTTGCGCGTCTTTCCAGAAAAAGCGGCTGTGGTGGTTGAGCGATTGAACATCTACAAAAAACACACGAAGCCGAATCAAAAGAATACCAGAGGGGGAGTTCTGGAGTTGGAAGGGAAAATCCACGTTTCCAATGTCATGGTGGTTTGCGGCCAATGCAATCGGCCGACGCGTTTGGGGGCAAAGATTTTATCCGATGGGAAGAAGTTGCGAGTCTGCAAACGTTGTGGCGAGGGTATAGACCATGAAAACCGTTAAGATCCCAACGTTAAGAGAACGCTACTTAAACGATGTCGTTCCCGCGATGATCAAACAATTCGGGTATAAGAACAGAATGCAGATTCCCGTACCTGAGAAGGTCATCATCAATGTCGGCATGGGGGAGGCGATATCCAATGCAAAAATGCTGGATGCCGCGGTAAAGGAATTGTCACAGATTAGCGGCCAGAAACCGGTGATCACGAAGGCGAAAAAGTCGATTTCCGGATTTAAACTAAGACAGGGAATGGCGATTGGTTGCAAGGTAACCCTGCGAAGGACGAGGATGTATGAGTTTTTAGAGCGCCTCCTGCACGTCGCTTTGCCAAGGATTCGAGATTTTAGAGGTATTTCCCCCAAAGGATTTGATGGCAAGGGAAACTATACGCTAGGAATTAAAGAGCAGTTGATTTTTCCCGAAGTTTCCTATGATGACATCCTGGCTGTCCATGGGATGGATATTACCATCGTTACGACGGCGTGTAACGACAAGGAGGGCGCTGCCCTTTTAAAGTATTTGGGATTCCCATTCCGGACGCAAAGGGAGGATCATTCCCCTGCATGAACGGTATGGGCCTAAACGGTATGGGGATGATAAAGGAGTTAAAGTTTGGCTAAGAAATCTCTGATTGCGAAATGCAAGAGGGAACCTAAGTTTCCGGTTCGATCGTATCATCGCTGCCTGTTATGTGGAAGAACGGGGGGCTACTTAAGGAAATTTTCCATGTGCCGGATTTGCTTCCGGGCGCTTTCCCTGAAAGGCGAGATTCCAGGAGTGATTAAGTCGAGCTGGTAGGCCTCTTTTCTAAAGAGGGACGTTTTGGCATGATTTTTATATAAAAGGATTGGATATGACAGACCCGATTGCGGATATGTTGACGAGAATTCGAAATGCTGTTTTACGAAGGCATGCGTTTGTCTTGGTCCCCGTGTCTAAAATAAAGCTGGAGATCGCCCGTATTTTGCGGGAAGAGGGTTTTATCCGGCATTATAAAGTGGTGACAGCAGAGAAGAAGAGCGCGTTAAAGATTGCGTTGAAATACGTCGATGGCGAAGAATCTGTGATTGCTGGTTTAAAGCGCATCAGCACTCCCGGACGGCGGATTTATGTGAAAAACGACGCGATCCCTGCCGTTTGTGGTGGGTTAGGCGTCGCTATTCTCTCCACCTCCAAGGGGATAATGACGGGTAAGCAATCGCGTAAAATCAAGGTGGGGGGGGAACTCCTCTGTCATGTTTGGTAGGGTGTAATTAATGTCGCGGGTCGGTTTAAAGAAAATACAGATTCCTAAGGGAGTCGAGGTAGACATTAGTGGACAGAGCGTGCGTGTGAAAGGGCCGAAGGGAGAGAGTATAAGGCCGATTCGGCCGGAGATAGCGGTTCGTATGGAACAAGACAACGTCATCGTCACCCGTTCTTCGGATGATGCAGTCTCTAAGTCTCTTCATGGCGTGATGAGAAATGAAATTCAGAATATGATTTTGGGTGTGACGAGCGGTTTTGAGAAAACGCTTGAAATTAATGGTGTCGGTTATCGTGTCAGTGTCTCCGGACGGGATCTGCTTTTAAACCTTGGCTTTTCGCATCCGGTCGTCTTCGCACTTCCAAATGGCATTGAAGCCGCTGTGGAAAAGCAGACCGTTGTGACCATTAAGGGAAGGGATAAATGCCTCGTGGGCCAGGTTGCCGCGAACATTCGCGCCTTAAGAAAGCCGGAACCTTACAAAGGAAAAGGGGTTAAATACCTAAACGAGCGGATCGTCCGAAAAGAAGGGAAAACGGGAAAATAACGTCATGGCGGTCTCTTCAAAAGATAAGGTGCGCGCAAGAGGAATAAGGCATCAGCGTGTTCGCCGAAAAATTCACGGGACGGCGGATCGTCCGAGACTTTCTGTCTTTAGAAGCCTAAAGCAGATTTATGCCCAGATCATTGATGATCAGTCTGGAAAGACGCTGGCAGCTGCATCCAGTATCGGTATGGCGCCAGGGGAGGCGGGGGCCGGCGGAAAGGTTGCGGTTGCAAGACAGGTTGGAGCGGCATTGGCGCTGGTTGCGAAGGCGGCCAATATCCAAAAGGTCGTTTTTGATCGGGGCGGGTATATTTATCACGGCAGGATTAAAGCGCTTGCCGAGTCGGCCAGAGAGGGAGGGCTCATTTTTTAGCCCTCTGGCCAGATCTGATTTTGGCGAAGCGTTTGTCTGTGTGAGGAAAGCTTAAGTTGAAAAGAATAGATCCGGAGAGTTTGACCTTAAAAGATAAGGTGGTTTTCATCAATCGCGTTGCCAAGGTTGTAAAGGGCGGGAAGCGATTTTCTTTCTCAGCGGTTGTCGTCGTTGGAGATGGCCAGGGCCATGTGGGGTTTGGAAAAGGGAAGGCAGCCGAGGTGCCAGACGCCATCAAAAAGGCGGTGGAGGGCGGGAAAAAGAGGCTGATGTCTGTTGCTCTAAAGGATGGGACGATTCCCTTTGGAGTTGTCGGCCATTACGGCGCGGAGGATGTGATATTGCGGCCGGCCTCTGAAGGAACGGGAGTTATTGCCGGGGGGGCTGTTCGCGCAGTAATGGAGATGGTCGGGATTTCCAATGTATTAAGCAAGTGTCTCGGGAGTGGAAACCCCGCCAATGTGGTGAAGGCTACACTGATCGGGCTGTCGCGGTTGAAATCCCCAGCCGATGTGGTGAAGAAAAGACAAGAGGAGATTACTCTTTCAGAGTAGACAAATGGCGGGACAATTGTCGGTTACATTGCGAAAAAGTTGCATCGGGAGGCCAGGGAAACATAAGCGTGTTGTGGCCGGCCTGGGACTTAGGAAGTTAAACCAAACCGTTTTGCGACCAGATACGCCCGAGATCCGTGGAATGATTCGCAAGGTGATTTACTTGCTTGAGGTGAAAGGGCTTTGAAGATATCGGATCTTGCACCTTATCCAGGCGCAAAGAAGAAAGAAAAAAGAATTGGTCGAGGACCAGGTTCCGGACATGGGAAGACCTCAACCAAGGGTCACAAGGGACAGGCTTCACGTTCCGGGGGTACCAAGGCCCCTGGGTTTGAGGGGGGACAACAGCCGTTGATCCGCAGGATTCCGAAACGGGGATTTATTAATACCTTCCGGAAAGAATATGCCGTCGTCAATCTGGATCGCTTAAACCGGTTTGAGGCCAATGCCGTTATCGGTCCCCAGCAGTTGAAAGAAGCCGGAATGGTCAAACAGTCGGCGAAGTTAATCAAGGTGTTGGGAGTGGGAGAGGTGACAAAACCGATGGCCGTTTCGTCTCATAAGTTTAGCAAGGAGGCGGTCAGGAAAATTCAGGCTGCGGGGGGACAGGCCTGTTTCATAGGAGATCCCCTTGTTTGATCGGTTGGTTTTAAGCGTCCAGAATATTTTTAAGATTCAGGAACTAAGGCAACGGATTGCCTTCACGGCAGGCATGCTTTTTGTCTATCGCATGGGGGCGCATATCCCCACACCCGGCGTCAATAACGAGGCGCTTAGTAAATTCTTGACAGAGAAGGGTGGCGCCCTAATGGGATTCCTGGATGTTTTTTCTGGGGGGGGGCTTTCCAGACTCACGATCCTGGCGCTTGGAATTATGCCGTATATTTCGGCGTCGATCATCCTCCAGCTTCTAACCGTGGTGATTCCCTCACTTTCCAAACTCTCAAAAGAGGGGGAGAGTGGCCGGAAGAAAATTGTTCAATATACAAGAATTGCGACGATTGGGATTGCCTTAATGCAGGCCCTTGGAATCGCCATCGGGCTGGAAGGGATGAATAACGGCGCTTTTATACAACAGCCGGGATGGGGATTTCGATTGATGACGATGATCACCGTGACCGCAGGGACCGCTTTTCTGATGTGGCTGGGCGAACAAATTTCGGAACGGGGCATTGGGAACGGGATTTCTCTGATCATTTTTTCAGGCATTGTCGCCAGGATGCCTGCCGCTGTCCATAATACGTACCAGCTCTTTGAGGCCGGAGAGGTCCATCTCCTCTTCATAAGCTTTCTCGCAGTGCTGATGGTGGGTGTGATTGTGGCGATTGTTTTTCTGGAAAGCGGCAGGAGGAAAATCCAGGTTCAATATGCAAAAAGGGTGGTTGGCAGGAAGGTCTATATGGGACAGAGCACGCATATTCCCTTGAAAATAAACACCGCCGGCGTGATTCCACCCATTTTCGCGTCGTCGATTATTGCCTTTCCAGGAACAATCGCCGCCTTTATCACGGTTCCCTGGGTGCAGGCCATCGGAAGAAATCTCGCCCCCGGCACCGTCTTTTACACCATGCTCTATGCGGTTCTGATCGTTTTTTTTGCATTTTTCTATACGGCGGTTGTTTTAAACCCCGTCGATATGGCCGATAATATGAAAAAATATGGCGGATTTATTGCCGGGGTGCGTCCCGGCCAGCAGACATCTGATTATATATACCGCGTCTTAACCCGTATTACATTTGCCGGAGCGGTGTATCTTGCGTTGGTTGCCATTACGCCCGAGGTGCTGATTTATCGTTTCAATGTTCCGTTTGCATTTGGAGGAACCTCGCTTTTAATCGTGATCGGGGTTGCCTTGGACACGGCGCAACAGATTGAGACGCACATGCTGACCCGAAATTATGAAGGTTTTATGAAAAAGGGAAAGATCAAGGGGAGGGCTTTTTAAGAGAAGATCTCATGCGATTTATCTTTCTGGGGCCCCCCGGCGTCGGTAAGGGGACCCAGGTGAAAAGGTTGTCCCGGCAGTATGCGGTTCCCTCGGTTGCGACGGGAGATATGTTTAGGAGTGCTATTGCCAAAGGCACCTCTACTGGATTGGAAGTGAAATCGTACTTGGACTCAGGCTTGCTGGTTCCGGACGAGGTGACGATCAAAATGGTTAAGGAGCGGCTTTACGAGGACGATGCAAAACGGGGCTATATTCTGGACGGCTTTCCAAGGACCATAAAGCAGGCTGAGGCATTGGCTGAGATAGTCAGACAGACTCATCAGAGAATCGATCGTGTTTTTTATTTTAATCTAGAGGAGGGAGAGATCGAAAGGCGGATTTTAGGACGAAGAAGTTGTCCTGCCTGTCAGCAAACCTATCATCTGATCTATTACCCCCCTAAGCGGGAGGGTGTCTGTGATTGTGGCGCGACCCTGATACAAAGGAAAGATGATCAGCCGGAAACGCTTAACGCCCGTTTGTCGGTGTACCAAGAAGAGACCACCCCGTTAATTGACTATTATGAAAGGCAGAATCTATTGGAGAGAATCGACGCAAGCGGAACGATGGATGATGTCTATGAAAGGGTGCGATGTGGGGGCATTCAGGCCCTGTCGTCGTGAGGCAATGATCGGAGACGCCTCTTGGCAAGATGATTATTTTAAAGTCGCAAGAAGAGATCGAAAAAATCCGGCGCGCTTGCCGGATTGTGGCGGAGTCGTTGGAGGCGTTGAAGGGCTATATCAAGCCTGGCATGACCACCAAGGAGTTGGATAGATTTGTCGAGGAGAATATTCTTGCAAGGGGGGGGAGGGCCGCGTTTAAAGGGTATCGGAATTTTCCTGCGACCCTTTGCGTCTCCATCAACGATGAGGTGGTGCACGGAATTCCGTCGGAAAAGGTTGTTAAGGAAGGAGATATCGTTGGGCTCGATTTGGGGGCAATCTATGATGGTTTTTATGGAGATGCTGCGGTGACCGTTGCGGTGGGTGAGATCCGGAATGAGACAAGCCGTCTGCTGAAGGTGACGGAGGGGTCTCTTTACGCGGGCATCGCGCAGGGTAAGGTGGGAGGTCGTCTTTCTGATATTTCCCACGCAGTGCAGTCTTATGTGGAAGCGGAAGGTTTTTCAGTGGTGACCGATTTTGTCGGACATGGGATTGGGCGTTCGTTACATGAAGAGCCGCAGGTCCCGAATTTTGGTCCTCCCGGTCGGGGGCCGCGGTTGTGCGAGGGAATGGTCTTGGCGATTGAGCCGATGGTTAATGCGGGGAAGCCTCATGTGCGGGTCCTGGCAGATCGCTGGACGGCCGTGACGGTTGATGGCAGCCTCTCGGCCCATTTTGAACATACCATCGCTATTACCAAAGAGGGGCCGATTATTTTGAGCAGGTTATAGTCTTTTTATTGTTCTTCAAGGTATTTATGTCAAAACAAGATGCGATTGAAGCAGAGGGGACCATTGTTGAAGCGCTGCCGAATGCTATGTTTCGGGTTGAACTTCAAAAGGGGCACCTCATCCTGGCGCATATTTCTGGAAAGATGCGAATGCATTACATAAAAATCCTCCCTGGAGATAAGGTGACCATCGAGTTGTCCCCGTATGACTTAACGCGGGGCAGGATTACATACCGTTTTAGCAAGTAAGGAGCGGGTCGTCATGAAGGTGCGTTCTTCGGTGAAACCCATTTGCGCGAAGTGCAAGGTAATTAAGAGGAAGGGGGTGGTTCGCGTGATATGCGAAAACCCTCGTCATAAGCAGAGACAAGGGTAAAGGGGGGCATGCATGGCGCGTATTGCAGGTGTTGATTTGCCGCGCGACAAACGGCTTGAGGTGGGGTTGACCTATATATACGGGATTGGCCATCCTTCTGCGCTGAAGATATTGAAAGCCGCATCAATTGATCCGGATGTCCGGGTGAAGGACCTTAAAGAAGATGAGGTTGTGCGACTTCGCGAGATTGTTGAGCGGAATTACCAGGTTGAAGGAGACCTCCGCCGCGAAGTTTCGATGGGTATCAAGCGTTTGATGGATATCAGTTGTTATCGGGGTCTCCGTCATCGGAGGGGATTGCCGGTGCGGGGTCAGCGCACGAAGACAAATGCCCGCACACGGAAAGGTCCAAAGAAACATACCATACGTGCCAAGCGCAAGGCAGGAAAGGCGTCATGAGGGTGACAAGATGGGGATAAAAAAAGGGGCGAAGAAAAAGGAAAAACGGAATGTCCCGATAGGAATTGCGCACATACAGGCGTCGTTTAACAATACCCTTGTAACGGTGACCGATATGAGCGGCAACGTGATCGTCTGGGCGAGTGCGGGGAGCCAGGGTTTTAAGGGATCGAGAAAGAGCACCCCCTTTGCCGCACAGCGGGCGGCGGAAATTGTTGCGAAAAAGGCGATGGAAAATGGCATGAAGCAGGTGGACATCTTTGTAAAGGGGCCGGGATCGGGGAGGGAATCGGCGATCCGCGCCCTGCAGGCCACAGGCCTTCGGGTGAATGTTATCAAGGATGTGACCCCTATCCCGCACAATGGATGCCGGCCTCCAAAAAGGAGAAGGGTTTAGTTGTTATATTCAAAGCAAAGGAGATATTTTGGGCAGGTATAATGGGCCGGTCTGTCGGCTTTGCAGGAGAGAAGGGACGAAGCTTTTTCTGAAGGGGACGCGTTGCTTTACAGAGAAATGCGCGATTGATCGACGAAGCTATCCGCCCGGCCAGCATGGCCAGGCCAGGTTGCGGGCCTCTGAATATAGAACCCAGCTCCGCGAAAAACAGAAACTGAAGCGTATTTATGGGCTGATGGAACGTCAATTCAGGAGATATTTTGCCAAGGCCGAACGGGAAAAGGGGGTAACCGGCAAAAATCTTTTGGTGCTCTTGGAACGCCGCCTTGACAATGTGGTGTACCGTCTTGGTTTTTCCTCGTCGCGAAAACAGGGAAGAATGCTGGTCCGGCAAAACCATTTTTCTGTCAATGGGAGAACGGTGAATATTCCTTCGTCTCTTGTCGATGTCAACGACATGATTGAAGTGAAAGAGGGGAGCCGAGGTCTTCTTGCGATCCAACATGCGCTCGAAGGGATGCGCCCTGTTCCGTCCTGGCTGCAACTCGAAAGGGCTGGATACAAGGGAAGCGTCCTGTCGCAACCTGTTAAGGAAGAGATCGAGTTGCCTGTCAATGAGCAACTGGTTGTTGAACTTTATTCCAGGTAGCGTGGCGGAACGTCATGGGGCAGGGGAAAAGGCCCATGTTCTGCCATCATCAATTGATTCTTTTGTATAAGGTGAGGTGAGGATGATTGTTAGAATGAAGAATTTTCATATGCCCAAAAAACTGGAAGTAGAGGCTGAAACATTAACTGACACGTATGGGAAGTTTTTTGCGGAGCCGTTTGAACGCGGTTTCGGTACCACCATCGGAAATGCGTTGCGGCGGGTGATCCTTTCGTCGGTTGTAGGCGCGGCGGTCACCTCCATCAAGATAGAAGGGGCACTTCATGAATTCTCCTCGCTGCCGGGGATAAAGGAAGATCTGACCGATATCATTCTGAACGTCAAGTCGATTCGTATAAAACTCCATTCTGATGGACCGAAGGTCGTCCATATCAAGAAAAAAGGGCCAGCAGAAGTGTTGGCGAAGGATATTATCCATGATGCCGATGTGGAGGTTTTAACTCCGGATCAGCATATTGCCACGCTGGACAAAGATGGCAGTCTTGATATGTCGATGCTGGTAAAATTGGGTCGTGGTTACGTCCCTTCAGAGCGGAATAAGGAAGAAGGGTCGGAAATTGGGGTCATTCCGATCGACGCCACTTTCTCGCCGATCCGAAAGGTGAATTTTTCCGTTGAGAACGCACGTGTCGGACGCGTCACAGAGTATGACAAACTGATCATGGAGCTATGGACAGATGGGAGTGTGAGCCCCCATGACGCCATTGGCATCGCGGCGCAACTCTTGAAGTCCCATTTGAGCCTTTTTATCAGTTCTGAAGAGAAAGAAGAACTGGTAGAGCAAGAAAGGGATACGCCATCGGTTTTTAACAAGAATCTTTTAAAAAGCGTTTACGAAATGGAACTCTCGGTTCGGGCGGCTAATTGTCTGAAGAATGCTGATATCAAGAC
>SBBT01000120.1 GCA_005239595.1 Candidatus Troglogloeales bacterium
AGAGTTTGGTTTCGATCTCCTGAGGGAAGTCGATCTGGAGGTTAAGGATCTTCTCCCTGATAAGGGCAAGGGTCCCCAATTTTTCACTCACCTCTTTGGGCGTCACTCTGCTCAATCTCTTTGAAACCTCTCTTACCTCCTCATTGAGAAATTCAACGAGCTTCAAAATCTCTGCCACCTTTTTCTGGGACATCTGAACTCTTCTCCTTCTACCTTTGCTTCCACCATACCCGATCTAAAAAGAGATTTCAAGCAGTTTCATTCCTCTATTCATTCAATACATCCTCGGCCTCAAAATCCGGAACATTGCGCTCCCCTTCTTCAAATCTCTTGATCCAATTGGTCACACGGTCTTCACCATAAGTCTTTTTCCATCCTGCCACAATTTGTTCGACAGGAATATCTGCAAAGATTCCTTCAAATCCCACATATTCCATAAACTTTTGATTTTCCAAATTATAAGGCTGGAATAGAGAATCTTCGCGGCCGTTAAATTCAAGCGGGGATACGTTATGCCTTCTGCAGAGTTCACTGTTAAATGCCGGGGTGGCTTTTACCCACCTTCCCCCCAGATAAAACTCTACAAAACCATGAGAAACGAAAAGATCGGTCCCAAGAAAATCAATGAGTTGTTTCGTAGCAAGATGATTCCGGACGGTTGCAAGACCCACGCGGGAGGAAATGCCGCAGGCCCTTCCAAGGGCGCAGAGGAGGGAGGCCTTCGGCACACAGAAACTCCGGCCCCGCTTGAGCACATAGCTCGCACGGTAATGTTCGGGCAGATAGAAAGGAGAGTAAGGGTCATAACGAATGCCATCGCGTACGGCCAGATAGAGTCTCACAGCCATTTCCACGAAATCGGTCATCCCGGCCGTCACCCCCTTTGCATAATCCCGAACACTCTTGTGATGGCTATCGATGATGTCTGTGGGATTGAGGTAGCGAGGGTCATCCGGGTTCATCTTCATATACTTATATAATTCTTAAAATCGCCCATTTCAACCAGAAACTTTAAATCCTCTCCGGAATAATCGCACCGATCCCCAATAGGATCCGCAGGTAGAGGAAAATTAGGAGGATGAAGAGAAGCAGGGCCATGACCACATAATCGCTTCCCCGCATCTTCAGTTCATGGTAGAAGGTCCGTTTCGATTCCGGGCTGAACCCCTTTGATTCCAGTGCCATGGCCAGAAGGTTGGTGTGCCGGATGGCATAAATGAAGAGAGGAACAGCCTGGGGGATGAACTTGCCGACCCGGCTGAAGATGGAGCCGGACTCCAGATCCAACCCCCTGGAGATTTGTGCCTGAACGATCGTTGCACCGGCGCCTGCAAAGGTCGGCACAAGCCTCAATGCCGTGGAAAGGGCAAAGGCGACGGGGTAGGGAACCCCCAAGCGTATGAACCCATGGGTCAGTTCTTCGTTTCGCGTGGTGGAGAGGAAGATCAAACCGATGGATACGAATGTCGAAAGCCGCAGGCCCATGGCGAGACCATAGAGGAATGATTCCATGCTAACCTGAAGGAATCCCCATGACCACAGGGAGGTCGGCCCTTTTGCAAAGAGGGGCCACATGACAGAGCTGAACAGGAAGAGCAGGACGAGAATGAAGCGGAGGCGCCAGAAATTTCCAAGCGATCTGGCCGAGAAGGCAACCAGGATCACAGCAAGGCTGATCGCCGCCATATAGAGGGGATGATTGAAACAGAGGCAGAGGGTGAAGAGGATGAGGACCCCGATGATCTTGGTGCGCGGGTCAAGGCGATGGAGCCAGGTATTTTTATCGAGATAAAGAAAGAGGTTCATCTATTTTCTGAAATTCCAATACCCAAATTCCAAACTCCAAATAATAACCAATCACCCAATCCCAATAACCAATGAGTAATGCTTTGGATATTGGTCATTGGAGTTTATTTGATTATTGGCCTGCCTGCGCGAAGTCCCGCCCTGCGGGACGAAGGCAGGTGCTTGGAATTTGGGATTTTTCGCAACTCTTCTACCATCTGTTCAACCGTCAGGGCTTGTGTGCCCAGCCGGTTACTCAATCGCGCAATCGGAGGAAGGCGTAACGATGCTTGCTCCAGCCTGACTTCGTCGGCGAAGATAGCCCGGGTCTGTCCATCCTCAAGAATGAGGCCGTCTTTCATCACAATGGTCCGTGCGGCATATTCAGCCGCAACCCACATCGAATGAGTGATGATGACAATCGTGTGCCCCCTCTGGTTGAGATGTCTTAACATCTTCATCATATTCCTTTGATGGGGGTAGTCAAGACCGGTAGTGGGTTCGTCGAGAATGATCACCCGGGGTTGGGTGGCCAGGACAGAGGCAACAGCGACGCGCTGGCGTTCACCCCTTGTCAGGGCAAAGGGATTCTTCTCCTCATATCCCTGAAGTCCCACTGTCTCCAAGGCATCGGCAACGCGTTTCTCAATGGTCATGGGATCGTCACCCAGCACTTTCAGGCCGAAGCCTACCTCCTCCCGGACGGTTCTGGCAAAGATCTGATGGTCGGGGTTCTGGAAAACATATCCCACCAGCCGTGCAAGTTCCCGATGGCTGTAGCTGGTTGTGGGTCTGCCCCGCACCAGCATCCGGCCAGAGGAAGGTTTCATCAATCCATTGAAATGTTTGGCGAGGGTTGTCTTTCCGGAGCCGTTCTGGCCCAGGATGGCAACGAACTCCCCTTCCTGAATCGAGAGGTCAACTCCTTTCAAAGCCTCAACAGAATGCTGTGGATAGATATATTTCAGTCTTTCTGCCATCAGAAGAGGAGAGACCCCTGTGCTTGCGAGAGGGATGAATTCGGATCGAAGTTTTTTGGGCTCGATGAGATGGTGTTTCTCGATGAGGCCTATGGCTGATTCGACGGTCAGAGGTTGACCCGTCCAGCCCATCCTCTGAAAGAGCTCTATCGTCGGAAGGGGTCTTATTC
>SBBT01000055.1 GCA_005239595.1 Candidatus Troglogloeales bacterium
AGAAGAAGAGCTCACATGGATGCATCTGCCGCAAATGCTTGATCGCCTGTTGCAGCCGTGGAAACAGTGCGACCGGAAGTTTTCCTGTTCAGGGCTTGAACCGATCCGCTCCAATGCGGAACATTATTTTCAATCGCGTGCGGCACTGAACCTGGGGCCGAAGCTGATTGAAAGTGCTGTGATTGGTTATGCGACGTTTTATGGACTGTCAATCCTGGAAGATTTGAATCAGCTTGAAAAACGGTTGCGTGAAGATCCGGAAAATTGTGGAGGGCTGCAGCGGTTTATTTCCCCCCGTTCTTCCAAGTTAAATGGCCCGGCGATGGAACCGCTTGAAACCGGCAAGTGGCTGGTGGCCAACGCCGATCCTTTCCAGGAGGCAGTTCTTTGGCAGTCACGCGAATCCCGGTTGGCAGTCATGCATGCCCCCCCGGGTTCCGGCAGGTCGCAAACCATTGTAAATTTAATTGCGGACAGGCTGGAGGCCGAAAAAGTCGTGGCGGTCATCTCCCCGCAGCGGTCTGCCTTGGAAGATGTCTTGGCAGGATTGCGGGAGTCAGGTCTTTCAGACCTGGCGGAACTGGTCGAGGATCCTTCCAAAGACCGTCTTGGGGTTATTCAGAGAATTCGGGATATCGAACATGACGACAACTGCATTCCGTTCTATTTACAGCGGAGCATGCTATGTGAAAATCTGCTTGATCGTGAAAAGCAGCTCAACATCCAGACGATTGCGCTAAATGAAACGTTAAACGATTCCAGGTTACGATATGGCGATATCCTAGCGACGCTACATCGGGTAGAAAAAGATCATGGCATTCACATGCATGGCGATCTGCAAGGATTTTATCAGAAATTCCGCGAGCCGCTTTTGGTGGCCAATATGGAGGAGCTGCATAAAGCATTAGAGGCGACTGATGCCTTCCTCGACGTTTATGGCCGATGTCACTATGAACAAAACCCCTGGCGGACACTGATCCGGCAAGAGGTTCCGCAGGGTGAGCTTGTTAAGCTGAATGCCTGGTTGTCGGAGATGGTGGAACTTGCGGCAACGTTGGAAGACGTGGCTCCAAAGCGGCCTGTCCATGCGGAAGCAACCGCTTATCTGGCGGAACATGTGTGGGGGGAGGGCTGTTATGTGGCCTTACTCCCAGAGACCCTTCGTAAGGGCGAGCAGTATTTTGGAAAATTGGCCCGTCTGACACGGCGGCTTGCTTCCTGGGTTCCGGAAGAGGCCGTCAGGTCACTTTTGGATATTGCCCGATCTGATCTTGCCATTGCGCCGCATTATCAGGTTTTGCGGGACCATAGCTGCTGGTTGAACGATATTGGCTTTATTAATCGGCAACTTCGACAAAATCCCTTGCTGAAACTTCTCTATGAGGAATGTCGTCCAAGGATGGACGTCTGGCGTTATATGGTTGAAGCCGCCACCGCCCAGTCATGGCTGGATGAAATCGAGGCGCGCTACCATTTTACAGATACTCAAGACATCAAAAACCAGCGGCAGGCTTTAAAAGGCTGGCTTATGAAAAAACAGGAGACAGACCGGCTTGACATCCAATCTCGATTTGGAAGACGTATCTTTTACAAAAACCAACTCCAGGATCTGGGCCTGCTCCGATTGTGGCGCGCGGACGGCTTTTCCCCGACCTCCTTGCGCGAACTCTATGGCAGCGGATGCGTTTACAAACTTCGGCCTGTTTTGCTGGCCACGCCAGAGGCTGCGAGTACCATCCTGCCGATGACGCCGGGCCTGCTGGATCTCCTTATTATTGACGAAGCCGTTCCGATGTTTGTGGCCGATGTCCTGCCGATGCTCTATCGCGCCAAGTCGGTTGTTGTGGCAGGCGATCACATGCAACGCGCCCCGGAAGGAATGTCCGGTGTTGCCGATGATACCGGTACGATAGAGGATGCTATTCCAAAATCGGATACAAATCGGCTTCTTCCCGCGGCGGGGGAATATGATTTACTTCATGCCGCGGAGTATGCCGCCGGCTCGTCGAAGCAGTTGCGAATACGCTATACCCCGGCCCCCGGGGCGATGATTCATTTCGCCAACCGTGCTTTCTACAGCGGGAAACTGATTGTTCCCGTATGCAATCAGGCTGAATCTCTTCGCGCGCCGATAAGCTTGTGTCAGGTGGACGGTCTGTTCCAGGGCGGTATCAATGAGCGTGAGGTAGCCGAGGTGATAGACAAGGTCAAGGAAATGCTGAAAACCTATCCCTCTTTAAGCGTTGGGATTATTGCCTTCCATGTAAAGCAAAGAGACCGGATTGAAGATGTCTTGTACGAATCGGCCGAGCAGGAGAGCGATTTTAGGGAGATGTTGGAGCGTAAGGACAGAGAGGGGAAAGGAATCTTTGTCCAAACAGCGGAACACATGGATGGTAGACGACGAGATCTGATTATTTTATCCGTAACGTATGATGGGAAAGAGGGGAGTTTTGGCCCGGTCAGCAGGAAGGAAGCAGGGAGAAAGGTTTTAAATGCGCTGCTCTCCTGTGCCGGGGCTGGCATGATAATCATCTCATCGATCGATCTCGATCGCATTCCCTGGGATCGGGAGAAAATCAACAATGAGCATGATTATCTATTAAGATGGCTCTGTTATGCCCGCGCCATTGGTCAAGGAGATCATGAACGCGCCCGGAAAATTTTATTGCGTTTTGTTGATTCAGAACAGTCTGATCGTCGCCATTCCCCTATGGCATCAGCGTTTGCACGGCATGTAGCGGAGTTCCTGGAGACAAAAGGGTTTCATCTCGATCAACCGGTGGGGGAGGGATGCTTTCGCATAGACATTGGGGTCAAGCGTCATGCCGCAGATTCGCGTTACATCTGCGGGATTGAATGTGACGGCCGACAATTTTATCGCGGTTGGAAGGCGAGAATGAACGATATCTTCCGGCAGGACATTCTGGAGAAATTTGGCTGGAAAATAATTCGCGTCTTCAGCCAGGAGTGGTACGGAAATCACCAGCTTGCCCAAGAGGCGTTGCTCGAGCAAATTTCCCAGTTGCCTTAAGAGAGGGTATTTCCAAAGATGCTTATTCAACTACTGCTGTCCAAATTAGCCTGACATCATATTGTGATCCATTAATTCTCCCGCATATTGAGACCGGTTAAACCCTGTTTTAAAATACAGACCCACTATGTTCAGATTTCCGAGTTCAACGCTCACCCGAACACCAGTGGTTTGGTTCTTACGCAGTAACAAAGATTCCAACCATTCTCTGAATACGGACGCGCAAAAAGCGCGCGCCGGTTAGCTGAATTGTTGAGGGACTGACAGATTCGGAAACACACGGAGGACATGAAGTGGCAACGCAAAAGAAGAGAGTGAGACGAGACATTGAGAAAGACTATCCTGCGAAGCAGTTCGTCGCAAAGCTGCGTCGTTTGGCCGACTGCATCGAGCAAGGCAAACGCTTCCAAATTCAGGTGGCCGGGGAACGACTCTCCATACCACCCACGGCCATCATCAACATCGAACACGAGAGTGGCGAGTCTGATGAAGAAGTCGAGTTTCAGCTGAGGTGGTCGCCGGGCCAGTAGTACACAGCACTTGTCAAGAAAGTTGTATTTGAGTTATGCATTGCCGGGAGAGGTACTAATCATAATGCCGCCCAACAAAACGATTTCCCCCCCGCTCGTGTCCAGCGAAAAATGTCCAACAGTCATCTGTCTCAAGGGGGTAGATTAGTTTTGCTGCCCGGAGAAATGTTCGCGGCGAGAGACGGCAACATCGGAGACAAACAGGACCCCAGGATAGCGGTCGAAAAGCGGTCTTAAACCGGCCAGGATCGGCTGCACCTTCTCTTCCAGCACAACGGTCATCAGCATGACCAAGCTGTCAACCTCGCTGAACATCGGGTGGGCCGTGTGAAAGCCGTGATGGCCTTTGCCGGAAATGTTGTGAATAATCGTATATCCGGTCACCTTCAGGTTGTCCAGCATATCGGTTGCAAATTTCAAGTGCTCTCCCGGAATGATAATCCGAATCTCTTTCATGGGATGCAGCGTAAACGTGTCCATCAAGGGCCCTCCTTGTTTTTCAACCACACTAAGTTTTAACAACCCCCCTCACCCCCTTTTTTAAGGGGGAATTAAGATCGTGTCCACCCTTGTTTCGGAAGATACCGATAAAAACAGTTATCCCCCGGATCCAAGGCAACCAAGTGAACCCATTCGTTATTATAATAATGTTGCAAAAACTGATGATGCGAGATAATCGCATCAATCCGCTCCCTCGGGGCCTCGATGACCACAACCAGGCGCATCGGCTCATGATACGGACGCGGCCCGTTCATAACGGTTTCTCTGGACAACCCCACGCGCAGATCGCTCTCTGGACCGGACATCACTCCGAACCGGCCCACAACGTTGTGATAGATTTTGCTCCCGCTTCCATAAACGTCGTTATCCACCGTGGAAAAATAATGCTCCATGTTGATCCACTGGCCGACTACCTGGGGCCCGGTCATCACGATCTCCAAGAGCCGTCCCGTGGGGTCACCACGGTAATCGTACGAATGAAGAAAGACCCGCCCATCCAATGCAATCCCCCGTGTTAATTCACGTCGACCAATGATAAATGCTGCATTGCTAGAGAGTCCCCATTCGGGCCGAACCTGGCTCCAGTTCCCTCCCCATCGACGCACCTCCGAAACAACATTCTCAGGGGATAACGGTTTTGCCTGCGGAAGTCTGGAAAGCCTCTCCATGCTGGTTCGAACACCCGCCTCTTTTAAGTCGCTAATAAGGCGACCCAGGTCTGTGCGATGGAGGGGGGATAAATCCTCCAGATCAAACAGGTGCACCTCATCGGTGCTGGTAATATGTTCTCCGGCGATGAAACAGGTGTCAGATGGGATAAGGATCCCGTTTTTAGCCAGCCCATCTCGAACCTCCCGCTTGTTTGCCATGGCCGCCAGTACCCGCGCATTCGATTTTCCGGAATGACCGCCGCAGGCTCCGCAATCAAGTGCAGACGCATAGGGGTTATTTAAAACGTCACTGCCATGACCTACGATAAGGACCAATCGCGCGAAATTCTGGGTCAGCCCCATCATTCGGAGCGCCGTCTCAACGGTGAAAATCTGCTCGTCAAGCGTGAAGCCGGTGCGTGTCATCCGTTCCATCCGAGCAAAAACCCGGTGTGAATTAATCCCGTAGCGATCCCGCAGCAACGAAATAAAATCAGCTTCTTCGTCAGGAGAGAGCGAATTTTGCGGGGCCGCCTGCTGTGGGTTAACCGTTTCCTTCATCGGAGTTTCAGAAAGGGCGCGAAGCCGTAAGAACTCCACTTGCTCAAGGGTAAAATTAATTTCCCGTTCACCGACGTGCTGTTTGAGCGCCTTCCGAATAACGGCGCGCTGCTCTGCAGCAAGGATCGCCTCGACCTCCTCCCGTGATAGTTTGTCGATGGTCATGGAGGTGGCAATGGGCGGGGAGAAGATACGCTGAATCGTTGTAGTGAGTTTTCGATACCATACCGAGCCGACTGTTTTTCCAAAAATCGGAAGTGTGTAAAACCAGCCGATCATCTCCACCATGACATAGGGGGTAATGACATTTTCTTTTAAATCATGGAACAACTCATGGAAGAGATGAAGCAATCGGGTTCCAGCGCGATATCGAGGAAGGCGCTGTCCCTGATAGGAACGGGGAATCTCACGCACCTCATTTTTACACTTCATTATGACCGGAAACTGATCGGTCTGATGGTGATCCCCCAGTGCCCGATATCGGATAAAAACCGCAAAAAAACCGGCAAAGCCAAAAGTCTCATAGTCCCCGACTGTTTCCAAATGACGCCGAAGCAGCTCGGATCGGACATCAATACAAAATACCGCCTGCGCCTGGGGACGAATATTGGGAGGAGACGCAGAGGACGCCGACCGGTTTTTCATTAGGCTGGAAAGGAGC
This sequence comes from Candidatus Troglogloeales bacterium, assembly GCA_005239595.1. GTDB lineage: Bacteria > Nitrospirota > Nitrospiria > SBBL01 > SBBT01 > SBBT01. The sequence goes on from SBBT01000055.1 coordinate 5,938, forward strand.
TGCTCCTGGTAACCGGATTCCAGGGCCTTCAGCCAGACCGGTGCCTGTTTCCACTCGGGAAAGGCATCGATCCAACCAAGCAGCGTCGCGAGATCATGGGGCGGTGTCGCTAAAAGATAATCGGGGTCAATCTCCAAAGCCTCGGCAAGAGTGACAAGCCGAAACGCCAGATTTTGTCGTATTGCCTTTTCATGTCGGGGGCCATATTCAGTTGCATATTTTTGAGCAAGTCCTTTCCAATCGTTTTCTGGGAATGCGACTCCTGCGGATGATTTCTGTTTGGAACAAACCCGGATGATCTGATTGACCTGTTTTACGAAAGGAGCTGGGAGGCGTCCTGCAACCCGCTCGCGCCGCAACGCATAAGCCTCTTTATGGTTTCGGATGTCGTTTGAGAGGGCCTCAAAGTTTCCATCAATCCCAAGCGATTCCATGGAATGCTTTTCCACCAGTTCGCGTTCATACCACAGGCGGACGGCGAGGTACTCTGTCAGTTCCGTCGGATAGGACTCCTGCCAGGGATAATCGGTTTGATCGGCTCGCCACTTGATAAAACCGGTCCAGCCGGGCAGCGCGGCAAGATGAAGGGCAAGATAGTCCTGCCAGTAGGTCGGCGGGATGCCAAGCATGTTGAAGCTTTCAATCAGCATCTCTTCGGGCTGTTCCGGAAGATTAATTCGTCTTTCTTTGGCGATTCCACAGGGCGAGAATTCCAGCGGGAGAAGCGATTTCCATGCGCGGAAAAAACCATCCTCTCTGTTCGGCATGGACCACGGGGCATGTCCTTCATCCAAAAAGGCGCCAAGCCAATTGATCATCTCCCCATTGATCTGTTCTGTAATGTCCGTTCCCAGAATCCGATCCAAAAAAACAGACAGCGTTCTGCCTCGCAAGAGGGCCTCTGCCTCATCATCGGCAATGGAGTGGATCTGTTCTAAAACTCCCCGCGGCTTTAAGGCGGGAATCAGGTGGTTTGCCAGTTCCTCAATAAGAGAGTGGTTCTGGAGTTCTGAAACCGGCAAGATGTTGTCCTCGGGAGTACCCCCCATTCCTTTGAGTAAACAGACACGAAGAACTTCGAGATGGCGAATCGGATTATTTCCCACAACCACCTGTTTGTCTTGGGCATAGGGCAAGAGGGCCGCGTCAATCTGCTCTTTTTGAATTCTGCCAGAATGAAAATAGTCCCGGTAGGCCGCGCCGGTTAGGTACCCTTCTCCTCCCAGAAACCGATTTCCAAGCTGCACCGCTTCCTCGAAGGGAAGCCGCTCTAAGCCATGTAACGGATTATGATGTACAAACGTCCGCATCGGCCAGTAAGGGGCAATGATCTCGCTTGCAAGACGGATCAAGCCTCGAAGTTGCATCCTTTCGGTTTCGGTTGCCGTCAAAGAAGTTACTTTTTCCATAAATTAACTCTTAACCACAAACCCGTATGGGGCCATGCCAAGAACGAGTAGAAGAATCAACACGCCGGCTAAAAGTGCGCCTTCGGTACGGGATAAATCTCGATGAGGGATGTTCGTATGAAGGGACCCAAAGAGAAGCCCCTGCATCAGGTCCAGAAAACACCACGACCCCATCAACCAGGTCAACCCAATCACCCACAACTCCCATGAAATACGAATAGTGTGGTGAAGCAGCATTTCAATAAGGGCGGAAAAAAGTCCAAAGGGAGGCAGCCCCATCGCCGCCATAACAAGGAGGGAAAACACGAATGCAAACCGCGGCATGGACTGCGCCAACCCCCCAATGTGGTCTGTATCGCCCAAACGGGCAACAACGACCTGCAAGCCCAGGAAAAGGCCGCTTGTGGTTAAGACCATTGCAGAGATGTAAACGACCGCCTGCTGCGTGACTCCGCCCGTGTGGGCAAAATACCACCAAAGAATCGCAGAAAAGGCAATCCCTCCGTATGCCAACCTCCGTGTCACTTCAATCTGTACCCAGGCCGTAAACGCCGAATAGAGGGCACTCAAAAGCGCCAGTAGGATTAAAGCCGGTTGGATCGCGGCGGACACATTCGGAGACAATCCAGAGACGGCCAAGCCCCCCAGCATCGGCATCAAGAACACCAATAATGTCCGAGGAACCCCTTTGCAACGGGTTAGGGCCATCAGGTAGACACCATGCAGCGGAAAAAGCGGAAGGAAAAGGATCGCAACAGAAAATAGCAGCAGGTGTGTGATAGTAAAATCGCCGGCTTGCATCATTGCGGGAAGAAGCATTCCCAAGAGGATGAAAAACCCGGCCAGGTGAATGCCTATTTGGAAAAGGAGGTTCTTATCCAGCCAGTCGATCCCAGTCGAAATCTTTCTTCCTAACCGGCCATAAAAATCTTCAAGGTAAAGGCGTTTCAATAAAAGGACATAGAGGCGAATCAGAAACCGATTGATCCACTCATGCGTTTTAAACGGCTGTTGGTGAGCCTTTGCATAGATAATCACCCAGCCGGCAATAATCGCCGATGCGGTTGCCGAGACGATCAAATCAAACAGAAACCCCGGCAGCGCCGCGGCCCGAAAGAAAAAAGCGACGTGGGCTTTATTCGGATAGAGAAAATGGGTAAACCGTTCGGCGGCAAACAGATAGGTTCCTACCACGCCCAGAAGCGTTAGAAACATGGCCGCCGTAACCTTCCATGAGCTAATCGCCTGTAAACGGTTCAGAGTCAGGATCGCCTGCGAGGAGGTGACCCATGCAAAAAAGAGAAGAATAATCGCTCCTTGTGAATTGATTAACGGGATGTTCAGTACGCCATGTGCGGCCAGAAGAATAATAAACGGGAGGATCAAGGTCATGACAAACCCGGCCCCCCAGGTTAAGCGTGAGAATTTCTTCTCACCCGTCGGTGTTTTTTTCAGGTTGGAAAGAAGAGGGGGATAGCGGGGATCCCTGCGTGCCGCCTGGATGACATCGCCGCAGTTTAAGAAGATCGTGGCTTTAAAAAAGCCGTGCGCAACCAGATGGAAGATCGCCAGGGCAAATGCGCCAAGCCCACATTCCATGATCATATACCCCATCTGTGCG
>SBBT01000073.1 GCA_005239595.1 Candidatus Troglogloeales bacterium
ATCAAGAAGAGAATGAAAAATTATGGGAAGCGTCGCGCGCGGAAGTGGCTGCGGGGAGAATGGCCTTTTTCCAACCCTTCTTTCCAGGCCCGGTGGCAGTTCTTTCTGATCAATTTGGCCAGGCACAAAGAGATGAGGTCGGCCATCTCATTAACCGTTACGCGAAAAAAGGCCCTGAATCGCCGCGTTTTGTGGAGATCCGATTGGGCGAGGAGGTTTCACAGATATCCCTTCCGACAGAAGCAGCCCCTTCCACATCGCTGTTGCCGATGATAGAGGGATAGCATGCTTTTTGAGACCTTCCGTGTCGGCCCCTTTCAATGCAACTGCATGATCCTGGGGTGCGAGGAGACCAAAACCGCCGTGGTGATCGATCCGGGAGCGGATGCGGCCCGTATTGTGGAGTCACTCTCACGGCAGCAGCTTAAAGCAACCTATCTGTTGCATACGCATGCCCACCTTGATCATATCGGCGCAACCGATCTTGTTCGAAAAAAGACCGGCGCAACAGCCAGCCTTCATGAAGACGATATGCCCCTTTGCCAAAATCTTCAGATGCAGGCTGACCTCTTCGGTCTTCCCAGTCCACCCATACCTCCGATTGATCGGTTTCTAAAACAGGGAGAAACCCTCTCTTTCGGAAAGTTGAAACTGGAAGTCCTTCACACGCCGGGGCATACCCCGGGGAGCGTCTCTTTTTACATCTCTGATCTGGGTCTGATAACCGGAGATACCCTCTTTTTCGGAAGCATCGGGCGAACCGATTTATGGGGCGGATCTTATTCCACGATCATCCACTCTATTCACAAACAGCTGCTCTCCTTTCCGGATGAAACGGCTGTCTATCCGGGCCATGGCCCAAGAACCTCCATTGGACAGGAGAGGGCGTCGAACCCTTTTTTGGGATAACGGTCCGAACAATTTAAATCAGATGAAGAGCGGTTTTATCACCCATCCGTGCTATCTTGAACATGACACCGGACATTCCCATCCGGAGTCCCCCCGCCGTCTTTCTGCGATTATAGACCAGCTCGGCAGGACCGATCTTACATCCCGGATCGAGATGATAGAGCCGCCTCACCATCCTGATTTAGCAGACGCGATTTCTGCTGTTCATCCTTCCGGTTATTATAAGCGCTTACAGGCAGCCGTTCCAAAACAGGGGCATGCCTATCTTGATCCGGATACCCCGATTTCGCCCCGTTCGCTCGCGGCGGCAGAGATGGCGGTCTCCGGGGTGCTGACCGCGATTGACGGCGTGATGGAGGGGAAATTTCGAAACGCCTTCTGCGCCTTGCGCCCGCCCGGACATCATGCGAAAGCCGATCGTGCAATGGGGTTCTGTCTGCTCAATAACGTTGCCATTGGGGCGCGCTATCTTAGGAGAACCTATCAACTTGAACGGGTCTTGATTGTTGACTGGGACGTACATCATGGAAACGGGACGCAGCATATCTTTTATCGCGATCCGGCTGTTTTCTACTTCAGCACCCATCAGTATCCCTTCTATCCAGGCACGGGTTCGGAGACCGAGCGTGGCGAAGGAGAAGGGGAGGGGACCACTTTAAACGCTCCTCTTTCGGAAGGATCGGGCGATCGAGAAATACTCTCGCGGTTTGAGAGGCTTATGCCGGGGGTTTTTTCTACGTTTCGTCCCGATTTTATTCTGATTTCAGCTGGATTCGACGCACACCGTGACGACCCGCTGGCAGGCCTTATGGTAACCGACGAGGGATTCAAAGAAATGGGCTGCATCGTCCGGTCACTGGCAAAAACTTACTGCCACGAGAGAGTGGTCTCTTGTCTCGAAGGGGGATACAACCTTTCCGCTTTGGCAAGATCGGTTGCAGGCCACCTTTCAGTGCTCACTAAAGATGAATAGGACTGACGGCGTTTTTTTATTGCCTGGAGATTTCGGTTAGCGCGTTTTCCCGGATACCAAGCAGGTAGAGGATGACGTCAAGGTTTTTCTGGGTAATACTGAAATTCGCTTTCTGTCGAACGTGGGGTTTGGCATTGAAGGCGATACCGAGGCCGGCCTTCGTGATCATCGGAAGATCGTTGGCGCCGTCTCCGATGGCAATGACCTGGTCGAGTGTAATCCCTTCCTTTTTTGCGATCTCTTCCATGAGAGAAGCCTTCCGCTGTCCATCTATGATTTCTCCGGAAATCTCACCGGTCAAAATACCTCCCTTGATTTCTAATTGATTTGAATGGGCATAATCGAGGCCCAGCGTCTCTTTGAGACCTGACGTAAAGTAGTCAAATCCCCCGGATAAGACGGCAGTGCGGTATCCCAGTTTTTTCAAGACAGAGATCAATTCTTTTGCGCCGGGGGTCAATGGCGTTCGCTCGTAGACACGTTTAAGCACCTCTTCCCGAAGCCCCTTTAACAGACGGACCCGTTCTCTTAGGGCCTCCGGAAACGATATCTCCCCGTTCATAGCGCGATGGGTAATGGCGGCTACCTTTTCTCCCACGCCCGCCTCTTTCGCCAACTCGTCGATTCCTTCGGTCTGAACCAGCGTGGAATCCATGTCCATCACCACCAGGCGTTTGGGGTGGCGGTAGAGATTTTCCTCCTGGATGGCAATATCGACGCCGAACGCTGTGTTCAAGTGGAGAAGTTTTTTGGTCAGATCCCGCGGGTCGATCGGTTTAACGGTCGAAACGGTCATTTCAACACAATGTATCCGTTTTCGCGCGAGGGTATGAATCTTCTGAATGTTAACCCCCTCTTTTGAAAGAAGCAGGGTCAGCTCGGCAATCACAGAGAACGTAACGGATGTCCCAAGGCAGGTAATGACATAGCCTTTTGACCGCTTTGGCGCGCGCGCGGTTATTTTAAACACAAGCGAAAGCTTAAACCGATCTGCCTGGAAGAGAAGATCGTCCAATAGAGACTGTCGGACAGCTTTTTTATCGTCGATTTCAATCAAGAAGGAGAGCGAGAGGACAGAGCCTGTAACCGCCTGTTCTATATCCAGAAGGCGGGCTTCTGCCTTTGCGAGAATCTGCGTGAACGCTGCCGTAATGCCGCGTCTCCCCTCGCCGGTAACGGAAAGAAGCATCGTTTTTTTTGGCACTACCTGTTTTCCCATCTGGCTTTTACTTATACAGGAATGAACATCCCAAGGCAAGCATGTTTGACAGCGTTAATGGGCTATACTATACTAAGAAAATTTTTCGTAAAAACTTATCTTCATAAGGAATCCATGATCAGAAAAACCCTGGCAGAGATCTATCATCAAGAGACAAAGTATGAAGAAACAAAAATGGCACGGTATCAGCGACAACTCGATTGGGCGGCCCAGCCCTCTCCCGTTAAAGAGTATTATAGCGATAAAAAAATCGATCTGACGCCCTATCTCCCATTTCAGAACCATATTTTTACCGGTGAGCCGCTGGCGTCTCCTAAAGACGGGGAGGGGCATCCCTTCGGCAAGGGGGCCATCTCGCGGCTGCTCTATTTTACGAATGGCGTGACAGGGATCCTGCGATACCCCACCGGACAGTCTGTTTACCTCCGCGCCGCGCCAACAGCCGGCGGCCTCTATCCGACAGAGATCTATCTTGCCATGCGGGGACTTCCAAATATGGAAGATGGCATCTACAATTTCCATGTGTCGGACCACACCTTGGTCCCGGTCTGGGAGGGAGATTTTTGGAATGAATTTGAAAGGTACTGCATCTACCATGAGGCGGTTGGGCGTGCCCAACTGTTGATGATTTTTACCGCAGTCTATCAACGGAGCGTCTGGCGCTATCAGGAGAGGGCCTATCGTCGGATCCTGCTCGATACAGGCCATGTTTTGGGCAATTTGACCACTTACGCCATAGAGGAAGATTTTATCCCCTATCCCATTGGAGGTTTTTTTGACACGGAATTAAATCGCCTCCTGTTTTTGAATGAATCCGATGAGGGGGTGCTCGCAGTTGTCCCACTTCTCCAGGCTGCTAAAACTTCCTCGGAAGAAATACATCATCCATCAGCGGTATCCTCTTCCTTTAAAATGACCAAGGCCTTTAAAGAGGAGGATCCCCTTCAGATTAAATTACACCGCGTCTCGTCCATTTTTTCTGGAGAGAGGGTCGATCTGGAAGGTGGTCCCTCCACCCTCTCTCTCGCTGAACGGATTGATCGGGTCGAGATGAGATATCGCCACAAGGAGGCGGTACCCTTGCCCGCTGTACCGCTTGATCTTATAAAGGAGCGGCTGGGACAAACCATTGTCCGGCGCCGATCCACACGCGCATTTTCTGGAGAGGCCTTGCTGGCAGACGAAATGGCCGCGATCCTGGAGTATGCCTATCGTCCGCTTTTATCCCATCCGGCGCTCTTTTTTGATCCTTCCTTATTGGAAACCTATCTGCTGATCCAGAATGTGGCGGAGTGCAGGCAGGGGATCTACTATTATTCGGCGTTAAAGGGAGAAATGAGACTTCTTTCTGCCGGAGATTTTAAGGAGCAGGCATGGCACTTTTGTCTTGGACAGGATTTGGCAAAAGATGCAGCGCTGTTGGTTATCCATATCGCCAATTTAAAAGAGGCGATCGATTGCTATGGAGACCGTACCTATCGCTATCTCCATCTGGATGCAGGACATATTGGAGAGCGGATGAATCTCGCGGCGATACATCTGGGTCTGGGCGTAAGTGGAATCGGCGGATTTTATGATGATGAGGTGAACGCCTTAATCGGGCTTTCACTCGATCGGATTGTCGTCTACATTACAACGTTAGGCCGGCCGCAAAACGAGTAGTTCAAGGAGATCCCCAAGATGGATGTTCTCTGTATCCGGTGCAAACAAACGAGAGGGGAGATTGAAGGGGTTTCCTATGGCGGGAAAGTAGGCGAGGCGTTAAAGAAAACGGTCTGCAACATTTGTTGGAAAGAGTGGTACGACCAATCGGTAAAGATCATTAACGAATATCGGCTGAACCTGCGTGAGCCTTCTGCCCGAGAATTTCTGGCAACCCAAATGAAGATTTTCCTCGGGATGTTGCCTCCTCCCAGTCAAGAGATTCATCTATCGGATATTTCCAAAAAATCAGGTGAGTAAAAAGAGACAACCACCGATTGCGGTGCGAGAAGGCATTCTGGCCCGCGAGGTTATGCAGCGGTTGGAGGAGGCGATTCCGAATGCCGACGTGGCCCTCCATCATAAAAGTCCCTTCCAATTGTTGATTGCCACGATTCTCTCGGCACAATGCACCGATGTGCGGGTAAATCAGGTGACACCGGCCCTCTTTAAACGGTATTCAACGCCAGAAGACTTCGCCTCTGCTGATCAGGATATATTGGAGGCGATGATTCGGCCGACCGGTTTTTATAAGAACAAGGCAAAAAATATCATCAACTGCGCAAAAGAGATTGTCCTCCGTTTTGGCGGCAGGGTGCCGGGCAGAATGGATGCCTTGGTGACCTTGCCCGGAGTGGGTCGCAAGACAGCCAATGTGGTTATGGGAAATGTATTTGGCGTTCCCAGTATTGTCGTTGACACCCATGTTCGTCGTGTGGTCAGACGCCTAAAATGGACGCAATCGTCCGATCCGGATCAGATCGAGGTTGACTTAAGCCATCTTCTTCCCCAAGAGAAATGGACCTCCGGATCGCACCGTCTTCTGCTTCATGGCCGGCATCTCTGTGTGGCAAGAGATCCGCGCTGTCTTAAATGTCCCATTTTTGATTTTTGTCCCGCCGAGGCTGAAAAAAATAGGGCGCACCTTAAAGACGCATCTGTTGGAAGGTCACCCATTTTTTTACAAAGGTTTATTTGACAAGGAAAGAGGATGACCGCTACAATTTTTGTTTCTCATTATTACGGAAGCTAATCATGCAGGGGATGACCGGCTATGGGCGCGCGGAGGGGAGATTTCGAGGCCGTTCCTTGGTGGTGGAGCTCCGGTCGGTCAACCACCGCTATTGTGATCTGGCTGTCCGTCTTCCCAAACATCTCTCGCCGTTTGAAGAGACGGTTAAAAAGAAGGTGGCGGCCCGCTTTGTAAGAGGACATATCGAGGTCTCTGTCAGCTTCAACGGCACATCGGCAGGCTTAAAACGATATGAACTTGACCTTCCATCAGCGGAAGCCTATTATCGTATCCTCAAGAAGCTGAAGGCGGCCTTACACTTAAAGGGCGAGGTTGACCTGGGATTGTTGAGTTACTTTAAAGAGATGATAACCGTTTCAGAACCGGTTGAGCCATTAGAATCCGTGAGACCCGTTTTTGACCGGACGCTGAACCGCGGGATACTGGCCTTGGAGAAGATGCGACGCGAGGAGGGGAGGGGGCTTGCCGTTGATCTGGCGGCGCGGTTTCGCCATCTTTCAGAAACGCTTCAGTTCATTGAGACCCAGAGGGTTGTGGTCGTTCAATCCCACCATCAACGGCTTAAAACGAGGGTCTCTGAACTGGCAAAAGATGTCCCAGTAGACCCGAATCGGTTGGCGCAAGAAATTGCAATTCTTGCGGATCGGTGTGACATTAGTGAAGAGGTGGTCCGGCTGGGGATTCTCTTGGAACAATGTCAGAAGACGTTTAGGAAAAAAGAGGCGATCGGCAGGACGTTGGAGTTTCTACTGCAGGAAATAAATCGCGAGGTCAACACCATTGGTTCGAAGGCCAATGACGCCGATATTTCGCTGCATGTGGTGGCCATGAAAAGCGAACTTGAGAAAATCAGGGAACAGGTGCAGAACATCGAGTAGGGGAGACATGACCGGAAGAAAGGGAATTATATTTGTGATATCGGCCCCCTCGGGTGCCGGGAAAACCTCTCTC
>SBBT01000193.1 GCA_005239595.1 Candidatus Troglogloeales bacterium
CGTTTATTGATGGTTCCTCCGGTTGACCTAGATCAACTCCTCCGTTGGAAGCATCTTTTACTCAGCAAGGGGGGTAACGATCTATTGACCGTTCCCTATAATCCAAATTTTGTTGGCAAGATTTGGCCTTCGCTTCGCCATGCCCGTGAGGGCACAGATCAGATGATGTGCTTATCACGAGCCAATAGCGAGCGAAGGCCAAGGATTCAACCCCACGTCTACTGACGTGGGGTTTCCGGCCTGAGCATAGATTGGGGGCAGACGATTTTATCGAATCGCTGGTGAGTGAGAAATTTTAACGCAACAGCGGCCTCTTTGAGGGTAATATTTTCTTCGTAAGCCTTTTTAGCGACCTTAGCGGCCTTGTCATATCCTATGTGTGGATTAAGTGCGGTTACCAGCATAAGCGAACTATTGAGGTGTCTTTGAATATTGTCTTTGTTAGGTTTTATCCCTACCACGCAATACCTTCCAAAGCCCTCGCAGGCATCCGCTAAAAGTTCTATTGACTGTAGTAGATTAAAAATGAGCACAGGTTTAAAGACATTTAACTCAAAGTTGCCACTGGCTCCCGCAATATTGATCGTGGTATCATTGCCCATGACTTGAGCACAAACCATCGTCATTGCCTCGCATTGGGTTGGATTGACTTTACCTGGCATAATCGAGCTACCCGGCTCGTTTTCGGGGAGGAGGATCTCTCCTATCCCACAGCGCGGCCCAGAACCCAGCCAACGGATGTCATTAGCGATTTTCATGCAGGAGACAGCCAGTGTCTTGAGGATACCGCTAACTTCAACAATGGCATCATGTGCGGCGAGTGCCTCAAACTTGTTGGGGGCCTCGATAAAAGGTTGTCCCGTCATCTTAGCAATACGGGCAACTGTTTTTTGGGCAAATTGGGGATGTGTATTAAGGCCGGTTCCTACCGCGGTTCCTCCGAGGGCCAGTTCATAGAGTCCTTTTTTAGCCATGCCGATACGTTTGAGGTTGTTGGTTAGTTGCTGGCTATACGCATAAAATTCATCACCCAGAGTCAGTGGCGTTGCATCCATTAGATGCGTGCGACCGATCTTGATGATTTCTTTGAATTCCTTGGCCTTGGACATGAAGGCATCGCGTAAGCGCGTCAGTGAAGGAATAAGTCGTCGCTCAATTTCCTCAATGGCGGATAGGTGCATGGCCGTTGGGAAGACGTCGTTGGTGGATTGGCCGCAATTCACGTCATCGTTAGGATGGACAGGAATTTTACTGCCAATCTTGCCTCCTGCTAATTCAATGGCACGGTTGGCGATGACTTCATTGACATTCATGTTGGTCTGGGTGCCGCTGCCTGTTTGCCAGATAACCAGAGGAAAATGATTAGCGAGTTTACCTTGGATGATCTCCTCTGCGGCGCGCACAATAAGATCTCCTTTTTTCTTGGAAAGGAGTTTTAATTCTACATTGGTCTGGGCTGCGGCCTTTTTGGTGAGCGCCAACGCACGGATAAAGACCAAGGGGACCCGCTCCTTCCCAATCTTAAAATGGATAAGAGAGCGCGCGGTCTGGGCCCCGTAATAGGCATCCGCAGGGACTTTGATTTCCCCCATGCTATCAGTTTCACGACGGTATTTCATTCTGCCCTCACGAGGGGAGCGTCTTAAGATTTCTTATTCTCCGTAAATATTTTTAGAATATCAATAGGGATTGGGAAGATAGTGGTGGTATTATTCTCCGCACCGATTTCAACTAAGGTCTGCAGGTATCGCAGCTGTAAGGACATAGGTGATTTTTGCATGAGTTCTGCAGCCTGACAGATTTTTTCTGCCGCCTGGTATTCACCCTCAGCGGCGATGATCTTGCCTCTACGTTCGCGCTCCGCTTCAGCCTGCCGGGCCATGGCGCGCCTGAGATCTTCGGATATATCGACGTGTTTGACTTCCACATTGGAGACCTTGATTCCCCACGGTTCGGTCTGCGCATCTAAAAGAGTCTGCAACTTACGATTAATCTTTTCTCGTTCGGCTAAGAGGTCATCGAGTTCCATTTCTCCCAAGACGCTGCGTAATGTTGTTTGGGCCATCTGAGAGGTGGCGTATTGAAAATTCTGAACTTCAATGGTTGCCTTGATAGGACCGATCACCCGAAAATAGACCACCGCATTGACCTTAGCCGACACGTTATCTTTCGTGATGATATCCTGTGGGGGGACATCCAAGGTGATGAGTCTTAAACTCACAATAACCGGGATATCAATAGGCCAGAATGCCAATACGATGCCTGGCCCTTTTTCTTTGGGCAAGACTCGTCCTAAGCGAAAAATAACGGCACGCTCATATTCGTTGACAATTTTAATACTGCTGAATAACCAGAATATAAATGCGACTAGAATAAATAATGGTACAGTCATGGTAACATCTCCTTTCTCACCGCAGTAGCGGTGAGAAACCCCTGTGCTTTGATTCATCCCGTACTGTCAAATACCTTGGGATGAATTAACAGGGGTCATGTGATTTCTTTCTCACCGCAGTAGCGGTGAGAAACCCCTGTGCTTTGATTCATCCCGTACTGTCAAATACCTTGGGATGAATTAACAG
>SBBT01000194.1 GCA_005239595.1 Candidatus Troglogloeales bacterium
GTTGCGCCTCCCCCTCCGCTTCCTCCCCCCCCGCCCCATGCGGCATAGACAAGAAACATCCCTGTCAAAATCCCCATCCGGAGTATTGCCGGCATTATTTCCCCCTAAACTCAAGGATATCCCCCTCTTTTGTCTTATGCCTGATGGCGGGAGACGAAGGGGGAGATGCTGTTTTCAATTCTCCAAGCGTTAATGCGGTCTGCTGCGTAAATAACTGTCCCCCTTGAAGATGAACCATCGCCTTGCCGGTCACGTTTTGGCCAGGCGGGTGTTGAAGCGCGATTTTCAGCTCTTTCACCTCCCCTTTCGCAAGCGGCCCTTTCCATTCATACGGGCCTTCAATCAAAGTTACCGGAGGCAAAAGAGGGAACGAAAGCTCGGCGTGGAGAATATCAATGTTGGCAACGGCGCGAAGAGTGACCCGGCTCTGCCCGGATGCGATACTTTCCTGCTGGAGCGACAGTTGCAACGGCGGCCTCGGTTTAATCGCCCAGGCGGGAAAAGCAACTCCCAACAGAAGGGGGAAAATAAAACCAAATAACAGGAAGGATTTTCTCATCACGACACAATGGTCCTCATTACATCATTAACCGCATTTGGCGGCCGCTTTTCCGCCAGCGCCGCCATGAGATTTTCAATGACCATCATCCCCATCCGAACGCGGGCCTCCGCAGAGGCCGAACCGATATGGGGAAGAAGCACCACCTGTTTCATCTTCATCAGCCGGCGGGGAATCGAGGGTTCCGCTTCATACACATCCAGTCCCGCCCCGGCAATTTTTCTCTGATAAAGGGCGCGGATTAATGCCTTCTCATCGACAATGGCGCCGCGCGACGTATTGATCAAAAATGCCGTTGGTTGCATTGTGCAAAGGGCCTTTTCGTCAATCAGGTGATGCGACTCACGGGTAAGTGGAAGGTGCAGCGAGATGAAATCGGCCTGTGACAGAAGCTCCGACAACGGGGAAAATCGCGCAGATAATCGGCGCTCATCATCAGCCGAAAGGGGATGGCGATTATAGTAGAGCAGCCGCATGGAAAACCCCTGGGCGCGGCGGGCAACCGCCTGTCCGATCCGGCCCATTCCAATAATACCCAGCGTCTTCCCATAGACATCGGCCCCGACAAACTGGGTCGGGCTCCATCCCGTCCACGTGCCTGAACGGACAGTCTCTTCTGCCTCGGCAAGGCGCCGCGCGACAGACAAGATCAAACCAAAGGTAAGATCCGCCGTTGCCTCCGTAAGGACGCCCGGTGTGTTGGTCACCCAAATCCCCCTCTCGGAGGCCGCCACGCAATCGACGTTGTTAAACCCGACGGCATAATTGGCAATGACTTTAAGATGGGGCGCCGTTTGAATAACCTCCCGGTCAATGGAATCGCTTAACATGGCGATCAGACCACCCGCCTCCCTGACACCGCGGAGGATCTCGGACTTTGTCAGAGGCCGATCATGGCGGTTTACGCGAAGCGTAAAGCTCTCTCTAAGTTTGGCCATCACGCGATCCGGAAGGGATCGTGTCAGAAAAACAGCATGTTTTTTCATCAAACCCGAATATAGCGAAGGGGTCTCCTTTTGGCAAGTGCTTGTGATAGCAAGCTATCCGTTAAGGTACCTCCTGGTGTAACCGAAGAGACAGGAGGGGAAGGTTTTACTGACGATGGAAGAAGAGGCGAAATTGAGGCGGACCCCATTAGGACAGGTAGAATTTATCCAGCATGCGTCTCTCCCTGATCGTCTCCGTGCATCCGGGAAAAGAGTTCCCAGTCAAATTCCTTCGAACAAATGGCATGAAGGGGAACGGGATCCACCCTCTTCTCAATCCGATACGCCAGCATGCAGCCCACGACCCGTTCAGGCGCCTCCACGAGACATCGGATTGCTTCGTAGCCGAGATGTTGCGCCATCGATTTGTCTTCCGGTGTCGGGGGCGCCCCTCGTACCGTATGGCCGAGAATCGTGGTCTTGGTTGCCAGCGCCATTTGATAGGGGCCCGCATGAGGCCGCGGCCATTGCGCGATGGCATTCTCTACATAATCGACAAGCCCATAGACGCCTCCTTGCGGGTGGTGTCGGTGGGGGGTTTTCTCCGCCACGACAAACAGGTGGCTCTTATTGGGAACACCCAGGCTCCTCTTTAACGTTCCCAGGATCACATCATCGATGTAGGCATCGGGGTCCGGATATTCGTTTACTAAAACACCCTCGGCACGCGCCTGATAGGCGCACGCGAGGGCAAGATGTCCTGATCCGGCCCCCATGATTTCAACAAAAAAGACGCTTCCCATTGCCGCACTGGTGGCCTTCAGCGACTCAATTGATTGATTCGCAATGGCGACCGCGGAATGGAATCCGAGTGATGTGGTGCCGGCGATGTCATTGTCGATGCTGCCCGGCAATCCCACACACTGAATTCCAAAATTCTGGTATAAGGCGCGCAGGCCGCGGAGACTTCCATCCCCTCCGATGACAATCAAGGCGCCATTTTCCATATAGGGTGTTAAATGGCCGATGGCCACCTGCTGTATCCGCTCGTCTTTGAACTCTTCAAACCGGCTGCTTCCGATCGGGCTGCTCGCCCGACTTGCCATGCCACGTGTCTCTTCCTCGTAAACCCGTTCGATCCAATTGTTCGCAAGGCCCAGGAATCCGTGCTGTACGAAATAGATCTCGATCCCGTACCGGCTTCCTGTCACATGGAGTTCTTTTAAGGCGGCGCCGGCGCCGGCAAAATCGCCTCCTGAAACCAGGACGACCACCCGTTTGATCTGTTTGGGTTTTAACGTGACGCGATCAACCCGTTCCTTCTCAACGGTAACCCAGGCATCCCGTGCCGTCTTTTCATGCTCGGCAAGCCCGACCGCGGTCGCATATCCGGAAAACTGATTCTTCTCCCGCATCAGAAGCACCACATTGTTTTGGCCCTCTTTATGCTCCCCAAATTCCAGGAAGGCCTCCGGAAATGGTCGAGGGTCCAGATAGAGCATCAACGCACGCAGGGTTGAACTATGCGTATACAAACAGGCCACCGCTCCCTGATACAGACGACCGATCCGATGCATCCCTTCCACCACCTCCAGATAGAGATCGAAAAAGGAATGGCCGCCCGGGTAGCAATAAAGCGGGTGTTTGATCAGTCGCTTTGCCGTTTTTGTGTCTACTTTAAATGCCCGTGCCGCCTCTTCCAGTTCAATCGCCTTCTCCTGCCCCGTCACCCAGCCGAAATCCTGGGATTCCAGCGCGGGATCTACGGCCGCTTTCGGCTGCTCTCCCCCTGCTCCTTGCAGGGCCTGTGCGATCCGTTCGAATAGTTCGGTCGTATTCGGGCTCTGGCTGACCAGGTGGGCAAAATGGCGCGGGTCAAGGTAGTTGTCCATGTGGAGGAAGTTAAGCTGCTGCCCCACCACGCCGATCATGCGGGCAAACATCTCCCCCAACAGATCCGCCTTGGCAACCCCCTCTTGAGGATTTAGGAAATTGGCCAGACGGCGTCCCACGCGGTGGGTCTTGCTTTCAACGACGGATTGCCCGTGCCGCATGGCAAAGAGAATGGATCGGCCGGTTAAGTCTCGTGGCAGCAGCCAGAACCGGTCATTTCCGAGGTCGAGCAGTATCCGCCCTTCTGCCAGGTGCGATGTTAGATGTTCCCGTGAGATGATCGCGGTGGGCCTTCTGCGGATTGGTTTTTCTATCGAAGGAATGGGGGTGCGAAGTAAAGGAGAGAGCCTCTCTTCCGCAAGGAGGCGGTTCCAGGCGGCATAGAAGATCCATTCGTCTCCTCTGCATCCGGAGGTAATCACGTCCTGTCGCGCGGCGCGGTAGCCCTCTGCGTGCGGGAAACCTTTCTGGGCCTGTTTTACAAACGCCAGGATGTGACCCATCGCATCCAAAACCAACTGAGCAGAGCGGCCTGTCTCAATCGGGACATCGGGGAGATGCAGCCCTTTCAGTTTGGAGCAACGGGCCATGGCATGACCATACGCCAGCAGGCCTTCAATTGTAACGAACCCAAGCGGGTTTTCCTCCATACGCCTCTTTGTGGAAATGTGAAGACAAAACGAGATTACAACATTGAATAAAACTGCGCAACGACAACTTACAGGGGATGTGCTATACTTTAAAAACCTTTTGCATTATATTGATTAAAATTAACCCTTTATTAACCCTTATGTTGAGGACTGATCCGATGACGCAAGATATTCCTATCAATATTTTAATCGTCGACGACCACCCGGCCAACCGTCTGGCCATGCGAGAGATATTGACCAACCTTGATCTCAATATCATCGAGGCCGAATCGGGCCGCCAGGCATTAAAATCGGTTCTTGAGAACGATTTCGCCTTAATCCTGATGGATGTTGTCATGCCGGGCATGGACGGCTTTGAAACCACCCGGATCATTCGAAGCCGGCAGAAATCCCAACACACCCCCGTGGTCTTCATCACCGCCTCTGACCCCATGGAACTCACGTCAAAGATGGCTTATTTATCGGGCGGTATCGATTTTATCACGCATCCGATTATCCCGGAAATACTGCGGGCCAAGGTCTCTGCCTTTGTGGAGCTCTTCCGGCATCAGCAGACCATTATCACACAACATCATTCCATTCTCGAGGCCCATCAAACATTGGAAAAACAGCGTTCAGAGATTAAACGGCTATACCATGATTCCATCACAGATCTTCCCAATCGAAACAGCCTGGAGGAGGCGTTGGGTAAAACGATTGAAAAAGCCGGTGAGAAACATTTTACCTTTTTGCTCATAGGCCTCAATAGCTTCCAGAGCGTGAACGACACCCTCGGATTCCATTATGGGGATCTCTTTTTGGGAGAGGTGGCAAAGGCGCTTAAAAAATCCTGCAACCAGGCTTATACCCTCTTTTACATTGGAGGAAGTAAGTTTGGCATCCTTTTAGACATCGGCAGCGCGGAGAAGGAGGCAGAAGTAGAGGCGGGTTATATTGCTGCGTTCCTGGAGAAACCGCTCTCCATCAGAGATATCGATATCGTAGCTGCAGCGACCTTTGGATGCGCGGTTTACCCTGCTCATGGAAAGTCCGCAGGCATGCTATTGCGCCGGGCCGACGTGGCCATGCAATACGCCCTAAAAAAGGGTTTCGTTCTGGAATTCTATTCTCCCTCCATGGACCAAGATAGCGAAAAACATCTGGCGCTCACGGGGGAGTTAAAGACCGCGCTGGATAACGACCAATTTTTCCTGGTCTATCAGCCGAAGGTGGGTCTGCAAACCGGCAAGATCTTAGGGGTTGAGGCGCTGATCCGATGGAACCATCATGGCCGGGAGATAATCCCCCCCTGCGATTTTATCCCAATCGCCGAACAGACCGGTCTCATCACAGCGCTGACCACAACTGTTATCAGAAAAACCCTTCAACAAATCCGAACATGGTCTGAAAAAGGACTCCCTTCATCCGCTTCCGTCAACCTCTCCGCAAGAGATTTAATGGATCCGACACTGGCCGGTCGGATACAAGCGTATGTTGACGAGACGCAGGTTTCCCCTTTCTCCCTGACGCTGGAAATTACCGAGGGGATGATCGTCTCCGATCCGGTACGGGCCAGAAAGAATATTGCCAAACTCACAGATTGCGGGGTGCGTTTTTCCATTGACGATTTCGGAACAGGTTACTCCTCCCTCTCTTATTTAAAAGAGCTGAACGTGAACGAGGTGAAGGTTGACCGCTCTTTTGTTTCGGACATGCTGACGAATTCAAACAGCGCCTCGATTGTCTGCGCGATTATTGATCTTGCGCACCACATGACTCTTGCGGTTGTGGCGGAGGGGGTGGAAACCAAAGAGACGCTCGATCTGTTGAGAGGTCTTTCTTGCGACGAAGTCCAGGGATATTACATCAGTCGCCCCCTGCCGGAAGAGGAGATCGCCCGCTGGCTTGAAAAACCCTCCTTCTCAATACCAGGGTTAGAAACTTAAAAATCCCGCTTGAATATCAGTCGCTCTATCGTCTTTATGTGAAGAGGGATCGTTGATCTGGAGGAAGACGCATGACACAACTGATGTTACATGAACGGCATCGACAAGGCGGGGCCTGTTTCTCCTCCCATGGGGCATGGATGCTTCCCAACCACTATGGCGATCCATCCTCTGAATATCGGGCGGTTCGGGAAAATGCAGGAATTTCTGATCTCTCGCATCAGGGAATGCTCCTGGTCTCGGGTGAAGACCGTATTCCCTTCCTCCAGAATCTGGTCAGCAACGATGTCAGGCTTTTAACAAACGACAAGGGAATCTACAGCACCCTTTTAACCGCCAAAGCAAAAATGGTGGCCGATTTTCACCTTTATGCCCTGCCAGAAGCCATTCTGGTCGAAATGGAGGGGGCGAATGCGGAGGTGGTTTCGCAATATCTCAGCCGTTTTAAGTTTCGCTCGCGCATCAAGATCACTATCCCCGCCTGGGGAAAAATTTTGATATCGGGGCCTAACGGGGGCAAGGCGCTTCAATGCTTTTTAGGGGGAACCCTCCCTGCCGAAGAGAACGCTCTCACCCGACATTCAATCGAAGAGACCACCCTCTTCTGCGTGAAGCGATCGATGACGGGAGAGGAAGATTACCTCCTTTTCGTTCCGGAGGCGGCATTAAACC
The DNA here is from genome assembly GCA_005239595.1 of Candidatus Troglogloeales bacterium. Lineage (GTDB taxonomy): Bacteria > Nitrospirota > Nitrospiria > SBBL01 > SBBT01 > SBBT01. The sequence continues at coordinate 6,626 of SBBT01000194.1, forward strand.
GATGCTGGGAAACCGTCTTGAAGGCGGGAGCCGGATTTGGACTGGTTCCGATCGGCCATGCGGCGCTGGAGACGCTCCGGATCGAGGCGGGACGCCCGTATTATGGGATTGATATGGATGAAGAGATCAAACCGATTGAGGCAGGGATTAAGGCATCGGCGGTCAGCGATACCAAGGGGTGCTATCCGGGGCAGGAGGTGATCGCGCGGGTTGAAACTTACGGAAGCGTGAAGAAACATCTCTATGGATTAGTGCTGGAAGGGGCCGCTCTTCCGAAAAAGGGCGATACGATTCTCCACGACGAGAAAGAGGCCGGCTGGATCACCAGCGCCGCATTTTCGCCTTTCTTAAATAAAGTGATTGCCATGGGATATGTCCGCGTCTCCGTGGCCGTATCCGACCCCAATCTTACGGTGGGGGTAAATGAAGCGCGACGATCCGCGCGGGTCGTCCCCCTTCCATTTTACCGGAGAAGATAAACAATATTTAAAGGAGAAACTGTGGAGCATCAAACGAAAAAGGATGACGTCATCTTATTGGAATTTTCCATGTCCCCGCTGGAAAAGGGAGAGGGTGTTGGGGAATATGTCGCCCGATCGCTTGAGATTATTGACAAGAGCGGGCTCGCCTATCGGCTCAATCCGATGGGCACGGTGATAGAGGGGCCGTGGGATGATGTGTTATCAACCGTGAAAGCCTGTTGGGAGCGGATGAGACGCGATTGCAACCGGATTTCAACGGTCATCAAAATCGATTATCGGAAGGGAAAGGAGGGGAGAATCGTCAGCAAGGTGGAGAGCGTGCAGCGGTCGCTTGGCCGAACGCTAAAGACTTAAAACAGGGCTATCCTCCCTGGCAGGAAAGGTGAAATAAAACGTGGAGCCTTTCCCAAAAACCGATTCCACCCAGATGCGGCCGCCATGGCACTCCATGATCCTCCTGCAAGTGGCCAGGCCGATACCGGTTCCTGGAATGGCCTCCATGGTATGGAGGCGTTCAAAAGCAATAAAGATTTTCTCGGTATACTGCGGCTCAATGCCAATGCCGTTATCGGACAGAGAAAAGAGCCACTGTGGGGGGTCTGATACGCGCTTTGCCGATAGATGGATGCATGGCGGCACCTCTCTTCGGAACTTAATGGCATTTTCGATCAGGTTCTGGAACAACACGACCAGTTGTGTTTTATCGGCCGTTACAATGGGAAGGGGATCGTGTGTCATCTTCACGGCATGATTGCAAATCTCCAGATCCAAATTGGCAAGCGCAAGTTTCAAGGTTTCCATGGTATTGGTCGGCTCAAGCGGATTTCGGACCCCTCCGACCCTAGAATAGGCCAACAGATCCTCAACCAACATCTGCATCCATTCCGCCCCTTGTTTGGCATGGCGGATGAAGTCGTCGGCATCCGAATCAAGCTTCCCTTTGTAGCGTATCTCAAGAAGCTGCAGGAAGGAGATGACCGTTCGGAGCGGTTCCCGAAGGTCATGCGACGCGGCGAAGGAAAACCGTTCAAGCTCGGCGTTAGATTTGATAAGCTCCTCAGCGCGAGCATTGGCTTTGCCTGTTTGCTCGGCCACGCGCTGCTCTAATGTTTCATTTAAGACGCGCAGCGCCTCTTCGGCGCGCTTCCGATCGGACACTTCCTTCAAAAGGAGCTCTCTCTGTTGTTCAATCATAAGAACCTGCGCTTTTATTTTCCCAAGATGATGACAGATCACCGTAATCCCAGCACAATTTTTATCCGAATCACGAATCATACCCGCCGAGATGGAGACAGGGACCTCCTTTCCCTCGTTTGTAAGAAGCGTGGTCTCATAATCGCTGACAAGGGTGCCCTCTGACGGCGCCACCATTCTTGATTTCTCAAAGAGGAAGTGGGCCTTGGGAAGAAAATCGCCGAGCGGTTTTCCGAGGATATCTGCGCCGTGACCACCTAATGTTACCATCGCAGCGTTATTGGCAATCACCACCCTTCCTTCCGCATCGGTAACCAGTAACGGATCCAGCATGGCCGTCATAATAGCCGGAGCGGCAATGGCGGGGGTTACGACGAAAAGAGCGTTCCGGATGATGGCGTACGATGTGATGACCACAAAGAGAAAAATGGAAATATATCCGACGGGATAGAAATCGTATCCAAACTTCGGCAAATAATCGACCGTGCCGGTGTAGGCAATCAACACCGCCAAAAAGACAAGGCGAAATTCCCGCCTCTGGCGCAAGGTGTAGGTCTCTTTGCCGATAGCCTCTCTAAGTACATAGAACATCATTAGCATCGGCGTAAAAAATACGATCAGGAAGAGCGCCCCTGCCGGGCCATACAGGGGATAATATCCCCAGGAATGCAATTGGGTCCCGGAAATAAATGACGGATGGAAAAACGCCAGGGGAAGAAAGAAACCCGAAACCAGGCAGCTGATCCTGGTGAACCTTTGCCATTGTCTCTCAACGTGGGTGAGGACCGTGACAAAATAGAAACAGCCGGGTGAAATAAAGACCACTCCAAGATAGGCCCCTCTTGCCCAAGTCAGGGAAGTCTCCGGATTATTGGCATGATAGGAAAAGGCATAGCCGACAAGCCAGATAAAAACAGGAGTTGTAAAAGCTAAAAATGAGCGATTGACGCGACTGTCTGGATTTTTTCCAAAAACAAAAAAACCCAGACTCAAAACAGCCACCGCGGTAATAACGACGGGAATTGCAAAGGAATTGAACGTGTAATTGGCGGTGTGAAATATGTCCATAACCGCGGTATTTTAACATTATTTTTTCAAAACTGGAAAATCCTGTATTCATGGGAATAGTCGTTTTCAGACGAATGTTGCGGCTCTCCGCGCTGATGTCCCTTGCGCTTGCCGCAGCTTACTTGGGGCAGATTCTAATCAGGTCGGGCCCTTCAAATGGGCTCTCGGCGGAAGGTCCTTCAATCTCTTTTTAAGTATTTTAGGAACTCTGTATCGGTGCCGGTCAGAATAACCGTGTCTTTTGTAAACGCCTTTTTATAGGCCTCCATCGACCGTGTAAACTCAAAGAAGCCAGGATCCTGGCTGTAGGCATCGGCATAGGTCTTAAAGGCGGTGGCATCCCCTTTCCCCATCAGCTCCTGCGCTGTTTTGTAGGCCTCGGCCAATAAAATTTCACGCTCTTTTTCAGAACCGGAGCGGATTTTCTGCGCCTCTTCCTCTCCGCCGGAGCGATACCGCTTGGCCTCCCGCTCCCGCTCCGCCTGCATTCGGGCATAGACCGCCTTTTCGTTCTCGGGGGGGAGATCGGCCCGCTTGATCCTGACATCAATGATTTCCAATCCGTATTCCGCGGACTTCCTCGTGCTGGCCTTCGTGACAATATCCATAATCTCCGATCGGGCGCCGGAAACGATCTCGGATAAATCCTTCGTCCCCAAATCGACACGAAGCTCAGAATAGATAATATCGTCGAGGCGGGATTGCGCGCCATGTTCATCCCGAACCGATTGATAGACCTTCAGGGGATCGACGACGCGCCACTTGGCAAAATTATCCACGACCAGGGTTTTTTTGTCCTTCGTAATAACCTCTCTTTTCTGGGCTTCATAATGGAGAAGACGGTTATCGAAGAAGATCACATCCTGAATAAAAGGGACTTTTACATACAAACCGGGCGATTTGATGGTTCTAACCGGTTTTCCCAATTCGATGACGATGGCCGATTTGGTCTGGTCCACAATAAAAAACGCGCTGCCCATCAGGATGAAAAGGGCCACTCCGACCGCAAGATAACCCAAAGCCCTATTACTCATTTCTCCCCTCCCCGGCCAAACTTCTAGCCGATTTTAATTCCTTGAGAGGGAAATACGGCACGACCCCCCCCTTGCTATCTACGATATATTTATCAGCGCCTGATAAAACCTCTTCCATAGTCTCGATATAGAGCCGTTTCCTAATAACCCCCGGCCCCTTTCTATACCCAGCGAGGCTTTGAAGAAAACGGTCGGCCTCACCCTGGGCCCGTTTGATACGAGCCTGGGCATAGCCCTCGGCCTGGTTGATCATCTGCGCCGCCTCACCCTGGGCTTTTGGGATAATATCGTTTTGATAGCTTTGCGCCTGGTTAATCAGTTTTTCCTTATCCTCTCTTGCCGAGGCCACATCCTTAAAGGCCTCGGATACGGGATCCGGCGGCCGAACATCCTGAAGCTGGACCGCAACCACCTGCACGCCTGCTTTATAGCTGTCTAGGACTTTCTGGAGGAGATCTAAAGTCCCCGTCTGAATCATCGCCTTGCCGGTCGTCAGTACCTCATCGATTTTGTTTTTTCCGATCACCTCTCTCATAGCCGCCTCCGCCGAGGCCTTAATGGTCGGCTCAATCATGTCGATGTTAAACAGGTACTCCATGGCATTCTTGATCCGAAACTGCACAATAAATTCAATCGATACAATATTTTCGTCTCCCGTCAACATCAACGCCTCTTCCGGAACCGGTCTGTACTCGGCGGGAGGGCCGACATGAATAGTACGAAAACCGATTTCCGCTCGATGGACCTTTGTCACTTGAGGCCGAAACACCTCTTCAATGGGATAGGGGAAGTGATAATGCGGACCGGGCTCGGCCATTCGGGAGATAGCGCCAAAACGCTTTACCACACCGACTTCATCCGGCCGGACAATGTAGATGCCCGTCATCAGCCAAAGAAGAAAAATGATGCCGATGATCATCCCGGCCTTTGGAAGAAGCCGTCTTAAAAAAAGGCGTCCCTGAAAAACAAGATCATCGATATCTAACGGCTTGTTCGGATCATACGCCATGGCCTTCTTCCCTTGTCTTTAAGTTTACGGCTTACGCCACACCGGCTGCCTTCTTTTCAAACGCCTCGGCGCAGTTTCTGCTGCAAAAATAATAGGTAACCCCTTTTATCCTCATTTCAATCGCCTTCTCCCGCGGGAGATAGGTATGACAGAAAGGATCCTCCACCAGGTTTACCCCCTCTCTGCCCTTCGTGGAAGATCCGCGAAGGAATGATGCGATTAGCCGCTTCAACAGGAAAAAGAAGAGGGCGAAGAGGGCGATCCCCAGCAGATATCTTGCGATTAACATGACGATCCGCACCAGCAAACCTGCGCCACGCAAAGTGAGAAGGGGGTTGCAGTTATCCCGTCCCCACTCTTTTTTAGTTTTTAAACGATGTCAACTATTTTGCGGCAAACTCAAAACCGACCGTCGCCTTTCCTTTTGCGGCAACTTCAATCTCCTTTTTCTGGAAACCTAAAATCGGATGCCATGCCTTGATCTCATATTTCCCCGGAGGGACATCGTCTATCGAAAAACTCCCATCGTCGTTCACGATAACATAGTAGGGATTGGTAATAGGCAGAAACCAGACATTCATATAGTTATGCTGGTCGCACTCGACCTTCATAAACGAGTCTTCCTTTTTAAAGGAAATCGGCTTAATCATCTCTTTGACGGTTTGGCCTTTGTTGGGAAGCGGTTTGTTAAAGAGGGTGACGCTTGTCGCCCCTTTAATCTCATACCCATGTGGATTATGCAGGACCCCGGCCGCTGCTTTGGGATCGGAAGGGTCTGCATCGTTATTGGTTACCCGGAGTTCCGATTTCTTCATAACAACTCCCACCGATTTCGAAGGCCCGCCCTGGACGAGAAACCGGCAGATATCGGCTACGACATCCGTGCCGCCGAACTTGAAGGCTTTCCCCTTTTCAATCTTTTCGATGTAGACAATCGCATCGGCCAGACCGCCACCTTTTACCTTGACATCCTGGCGAACGCGGTTTCCCTTTCCGTCCGAATCGGCCTGCGAGCAGAATTTCTCCTGCGGAAATTTTGAAAACGCAAAGGTTGCCGGAGGCGGCTGTGCCCCTTTAAAGGCAACCTTCCCGGAGATAGAACCTCCATCGGCCACGGGGGCCTCCGTATATTCCGCATAAACCAGGGCCGCCGGAAAAGCGGCTACAACCAGCGTGAAACCAAACAAGCGAATCCAACTTCTCATTGACCTTACCTCCTTCATGTTATCTTATCTCCTTCATGTTAAAAGAAACATCCATCTATTTTTTTTGGTCTTCGAAATATCTCAACAGCCCCAGCAGCGTAATCATCCCGACGGCTCTTTGCTCCTCATCCACCACCAAGATATGCCTGAATCCGAGGGTCTTCATCAGGGCGTTGGCATCTTCCATCGTTTCGGTCTGTTCGATACTGACAACAGGATGGCTCATCAAGTCACGAACCGGTGTCGTCATAAAGGCCATGTTTTCCGGCACGGCCCGATGAACAATGTCGGACTCGGTCAGAATGCCGATCGGCTTTTCTTTTTCCGAGACCGCGATATAACTGCATTTGTACTCCCTCATGAGCTTGCAGGCCTCCCGCAGACTTACGTCAGGCCCCACCGCTGGCACAATCCGCGCCATGTATTTGGTTACATCCGACACCCCGACCTCTCCTGGACATAAGACTTCCGAGACCCGCGATCGTACTTAAAAGGAGCGCGGGTTGTCAAGGATTTGTATCGGCTAAAGGAAGGCGAGGGCGACTTCATCCGCCATCAGCATTCCGCGTGACGTAAGCCGCAAAACCCCTTTTTGGCGCAGGAGCAATCCTTCGCAAACAAGACGATCGGCGGCTTCAACCAACCTTGCCGATTTCAATAAATCTTCGGAAATCCCGTCTGTTTTCCTTAGGCCAAAAATGACCTGTTCGCATCTTTCCTCCGCCAACCCCACCTCTTCCATCTGTTCCATCGGCAGGACCCCTTCCTCCATCCGGCTGATATAGAGCGAAAGAACGGCGGTATTGGAGCGATGCCGGCGATTGATGTACGAGTGCGCATCCAATCCCAAACCCAGGACGTCGCCTCTGTCCCAGTAAAGGAGATTATGCCGGCAGGCAAAAGGGGGCCTGGCAAAGTTGGAAATTTCATACTGGCGGTAACCCGACAGGGCCAATCTCCTTACAGCATATTCATACTGCAATATCTCCTCTTCTTCAGATGGAAGGAGGTACTCATCAACTCTCTTATGAAAGAGCGTTCCCTCCTCAATAGAGAGGCCATAGATGGAAATATGTTCCGGGGCAAGA
>SBBT01000204.1 GCA_005239595.1 Candidatus Troglogloeales bacterium
GGCGAGATTTCTTCCCTGCTAGAACTTCCATTGCCTCAACATTGAAGCAAGAAAGATAATCACGATCCCAATGACCAGCGTTAATTTTGGCAGGATAAAACGTGGCGGCCTTGTCGGTTTTTCCGAAAACCTCATCCTTCCGGCAAGGTGGCCCATAAAATGAATAGAAGCGATTACCGCCACCAAAAGCACTTTCGTTCCAAGCGCAGAAATATATCCCGGCGGCACCGATTCTTGGCCTGCCCGCCTTATGCCAAAATTGATGCCTCCCGTAATAACGAGGATTAAAAGCAGGGGAGAGATGATATTTCGGAAACGGTCTGAAATATCTTGAAGGCAGGAATAGGCAGGATCTCCCGTTTTAAGGAGAGGAGATACAATAAAAATGAAGAAGGCAAGCCCGCCGATCCAGAGTATGACCGAGATTAAATGAAGCCAATGATTGAAAACTGCGAAAAAACTCATAGACAGGTTACATCTCTTTTTTGGAAGGGTCTTTTAAATACGCCTTCATCCGATCGAGCATCTCGTCATCGATCAGGCCGACCTTGCCACGTTTATCCATGTAATCTTTAATGTCATCTAACCGCTTGGCCGCCTCCGGGTTGTCTTTTAATCGACGAATTTTCTTTTTGGCATCTTCAAAGGCATCAAAGGTCATCTCGTTATAGCCAAACCCCCGAAGCCGTTTCATCGCCTTCATCATCGCCTCGTTCCTGAACTTGGTCAAAAGCTCTGACGTGATGGTGGTGACCCCCATCTTTCGCGCCCGCCGTTCTGCCGCTTTTTTAATCCCGCTCCGGACAAAGTCAGGGGAGGTCATCAGCCGCTTATGGGCCTCGTCGGTCCAGGCGATATCACTCTTCGGGGCATCCCAGATTTGTGTCAGCGCGGCAAGATCGATTCGGGTGATTCCCATCTCCCGTGCCAAATCTTCGGCGTCATTCTTTAACATCCCCCGGACAAAACCACGGGCGATCTCCGGAGAGGCCGCAACCTTTTGCTCCAGACGGACCAAGGCGGCATCGGTCCATGGCATGTCCGGATGCGCCTCGGCTGGCGCCTCATCCCCGAGGGCCTCTGCTTTAGCGAGCAGCGCGAGATCCACCTCCAGATGCCCCCGCTCCAGGGCTACATCCTCGGCAATTTTCTTAATCATTCCCCGCATAAACTCGGGAACGGTTGCGAGCCGATCTTCGGCCTCCCGCGTCCATGCAAGCGTCTTTGTTTCTATTCCAGCCGCCTGATGCGATATACCCGCTCCTTCCTGGACCATCGGGTTCATCATTTTATCTTTAAACTGGGCCAGCACCTCTTCCGTAATCACGGAAATCCCAAGCTCCCGTGCCTTTTTTTCCGAGAGTTTTCTGACCATACCGCGCAGAAAGAATGGGGCCTTCTTGAGGCGGGCCTCAGCCTCTTCTGTCCAGGTAATGGTTTCTTCTGATGACATTAGTTTTCCTTCTGGATCAATGCCTTGGGATCCCGGCTAAATTCAGAAAAGTTAAAGTTGCGTCCTAAACGGACCTCCGCCTCGGCGCGGACGGCCTGCATCACCTCCGTGGTAATCACGGCAATCTGATGTTCGGTGGCGTACCGCTCCACTCCTCGCGCCACCATGCCCCGTGCGAAGGAGGGGAGTTTTTGCAGTCGGAGTTTGGCCGGTTCCGTCCAGGGGAGGGTCAGCGCCACCTCCAGCCCAAAGTTTTGTTCCGCGGGGAGCCGAATGGTCTTTCCGCCGTATTGTCCCGGCTGATAGCTGCAGGCCGGGTCTTCCGCCAGATAATCGCCATAGGCCGCATAGGCCCGGCAGCGGCATCCGCCGCAGATTTCAGAGAATTCGCACGCGCCACATCGTCCCTTTAAATGGGGAAAACGAAGATCGTTTAAAACGGGTGAGCGACTCCATATCTCATCAAACGTTTCTTTTCTTAAATTTCCGGCCGAGACCGGCATATAGGGACAGGGGGTAATATCCCCCTCCGGGGTAATCCGGCAGTAATACTTTCCGGCGGGACATCCCCCTCCCCGCGCATAGTTTTTCAGCATCGGCGAGGTCGGATCGAGTTGATAGAGGATACGGCGAAAATGCGGGGCGCATTTCGCCCGAAGCACCAGACCTCCCGATTGTCCCGCGGCATCGGTCCAAGGGTCATCAAAATGCTCAAAAAGCGGGGGAAAAACCTCTTTGGGGCCGACCCCCTGCGACCGGGCCAGATAGGCGAGGATCTCTTCATACTGAGAGGGTTGAATGTCGATGATAGACTCCCCTCGTCCGGTTTTAACGAGAAAAAAGAAATTCAACACGCGCGCGCCAAGATTTTTAGCCAGATCGATCATGGCCGGAATTTCCGAGACATTCCACGCCATCACGCTCATGTGAAGCGAGAAATCGAGCCCTTCTTCCTTGAGAAACTGTGTTCCCCTGAGAGCATTCTTCCATGAGCCCGCCAACTGGCGAAACGCATCATGTCGGTCGGCATCGACCGAATCAAGGCTAATGGATGCACCCATCAGTCCCGCTTGACGCATCGCCTTCGCCTCTTTTTTCCCCAGCAGAACTCCGTTGGTGCCAAGTACGGAGGTCAATCCCTTGTCGGTCGCATAGGCGGCAATGTCAAAAATGTCCCTCCTTACCAGCGGCTCGCCCCCCGTGAGGATCAAGAAGAGATTCGGATTGACCCGCGCCATTCCATCAATGACACGGTAGCATTCCTCCGTGGAGAGGTCTTGAGAAATATCCGCCCCGGAGAAGGCGCTCATGTAACAATGGGTGCAAAAGAGGTTGCACCGCTGGGTTAAATTCCAGGAAACCGAATAGGCTGGATTGGACACGAATTTACCTTTTGCGAAGATCCCTTTCGCAAGGGACCCCTAAAACGAGGTATGCAGCACCTCGGCCCACCGCTCTGTCACTTCATCAAGAAGGAAAAGAGTGATCCGGTCAATCCCCCGCTCGCGCGCATGGGCCTCAATCTCTTTAATGACCGTTCCGCGGACAAAAGCGGGGATACGGGAAATCCGACTCTCGGCATCCGCTTCCCACAGAAGAGCGCGTTCCACCTGATGGGCAGCCTTCGCCCAGTCTCCATAAATGGCTAAAATCACCGAGGGTGTTACCTGTAAAATCCCCTGTTTGCGGGCCGCCACTTCGATGCGCCAACGGGTCATCTCCCGAATAAATCCATGGGGGATTTCGGAGAGCATCTCTTCGGCCTTGTCCGCCCAGAGAACAGGCGATAAATTCACGCTTCCTTCTTCCACTTTCCGTTCAAGTGTCTTGTAGTGCTCTCCGCCGGCGCCGCAGAGACCACAACGCTCCGGAACCACCTCCTGGACAATCTGGCTGCAGATGTCACAGATAAAATAATGCAACGCTTTTTGCATCAGGATGAATCGGCTTGCCTTGGCATGACAGACCGGACAGGCAGCCGGCGGCGATTTCTCTACATGACCGCAGAGACCGCAGAAATAAAAGGCCTCCTCTATAACTTCCCCCCCTGACATTGAGGCAAGTCTTTTTCTGATTTCATCCAGGCTCTTTGCCCCGGAGAGGACCTCTTCCATCTCCACTTTGGCCTTCTCAATACCTGCCTCCGCCACATCGAGCGTGATCTCACGGATGGCATTTGCGTAGGCATAGTTTTCAATATGCTGGCGCGTGGCATCCCGCATGAAACCGACCGGCACCCGCTCCAAACGTTCCTTCCCCTCCGACGTCCAGACGAATTGCGGCGGGAGCTGCTCCTTCGGAAGAACCGCTTCGGCAATCGATTTCGCGCTCATCTCCACCACCGTGCCTTCCATATCCGCGCTTTCAATCATCCGCATGGCGAATTCTTTGGCAATGGTCTGAAATCCCATCTTTCGGGCCATTTTTTCCGTCTTGGCCTTGGCGCGTCGTCGCTCAAATCCTGCCGGTACCTTGCGCAAGATATTTTTTGCCTCTTCCGTCCAGTTCAATGGAACACCGTCGTAGCCAACCTCTTGGACCAGACCTCCCTCTGCTTTCACGGCCGCCTCAAAGATCGATTTATCAAGATAAGAGAAGGCGCTCCCCTCCGCGTTGCAGATCGGACATTTCACCGGCTTATCCCCCTTGGCCGTATAGCCGCAGCCGTTGCAGATATAAAAATCAAGCTTCGCCTTTTCTTCATAGCTTTGGGCACGCGCGTCATCGGGGGTTCCCACGATCTGGGTCATCATTCCCGCCATCCCCCCGCTCCCCAAGGTTTCGGCTACCGAATCGGAGGCCTTCATGGTGTTTCGATCAATTCCTTTCTCATCAAGTACTTTTCCTAAATTTTTCATCGCCTCAATAGCCGATTTCGGAAGGATATCCCCCATCGCCGCATCGACCACGGAATTACTGATAATGGTATGTCCCTTTTCAATGGCATATCGATAGACCGCCGTCTTGGCCATCCCGCGGGCAAAGACCGGAACTTTCTCCATCCGCTTTGAAGCCTCTTCCGTCCAGGCCACGGTGTACTCCGCCAGTGCATCAATCGGCGGGATATATTTTTGGTTGGAGACGAGGACATTGCAGGGGGCCATCCGGATGAGATTCTCGGAGTTGCTCCCGACATCCATTTCCTCGTCTGAATGCACTCCGATCCGGCCGACCACCAAAAGCCAGGGTCGCTCGGATTTCACATATTGCAGGACCTTTTCAAACGGCTTGCCGTCCAGCAGGGCAGTCTTGACGGACATCCCCTCGGCCTCGGCAATCTTGTTGCAAATCTCAAGATGAGACTGATAAATCTTCGCCAATCCCGAATCGATCACCTCTTCGTGGAGCTTTTCCTGCTCCTTGAAGCGAAAGACCTTGCCGGCCTCTTCAGAGAGGACGCCGGAAATCGAGTTAAACATGGCGTAATGGAAATAGGGATCAAAGGCCGAAACCACATCCACCGACAGGCCGAAAGCCTTGGCCAGGGCGAGCGCGGTCTTAAATCCCCCAAAGGACTGATGGCTGCCATCGACGGCGACCACGATCTTTCCCATCTGACCGACAGGGGCAAGCGTCGTATCCTTTACCACAAAGACGTCCGATTTGCGGACACGCCGGATGGTTCGCTCCGTGACACTCCCGATCACGCTCTCCTTGACGGCGCCCACACCCAATACCCCAAGGATGACCAGGTCATATCCGTTCTGGATAATGTCATCGACCAGGACCTTGAAGTTTTTCCCCTCGAGCGATTTTCTCTCCAGCGGGATATTCCCCTCTTGGCATTTTTGCTCAATGACATCGAGATAGGAGTCGGTAATAATTTCCAACCCCCGGGTAATGAGCGAATCATGAATTTTCCGCTGACGCTCCAGCTCCGTTTCATCGTGGTATTCTTCCGGAAGCCCGGCCTCCATCTGCTTGAACCGTTTATCGTGGAGTTTGGCCGCGTAGGCATGACTCCCAATGATTCGGGCCCCCGACTCCCTGGCAAGCAGGATGCCGATATCAATAGCAGTATTGGAATAATCCGAATTATCAACCGGAATGTAAATAGATCGGTACATTAACGACAAGCCTCCTTTTTTCGACTTATTTCAGAAAATGAAACAAAACATTTTACCACGCCCATACCCTCAAAACAACCCTTCGAACGCGTCATCTAAAATGTAACCCTAGGGTATATCATCGGGACATATAAGATGTAACCCTATCCGAATACAAGTTTGGGGAGGGTTACAAGATGAGCAAGCGATCAAAATGGGATTATTTCAAGGAAATCTATCACCGGTATAAGAAGGCAAATAAAACCAATAAAAAATCCATTCTCGACAATTCTGCAGCGTCTGCGCTTATCATCGAAAATACGCCATCCGCAAATTGTCCGGATTGCCTCCAACAGAAAAACACCCTCCAATAAATCGTAAACGACCCTGCCGTTATAGCCCTAAACTGATCCGAATGATCCAAAGCGTCTGGGAGGCCACCCCTGGTCCGTCCAACTCAAAGCCATTCTTTTAGTCTGGATGTCTTTTATTAAAGA
>SBBT01000013.1 GCA_005239595.1 Candidatus Troglogloeales bacterium
GCGTGCTCGATGGCAAGGTGATTGGAGATTGTCTGCCACGCCATCGGCATCAAGAGTTTATCCGTTTTCTCAAGAAAGTCGATACGGAAACTCCATCGGGTGTCGACCTACACCTGATCGTGGATAATTACGGAACACACAAGCATCTCCGAATGTACCGGAGTTGATTGCGGCTATCAAAGCGTATTGTGAATCATCACAACCAAAACCCCAAGGCTTTCGTTTGGACCGCCCCTGTGGAGCGAATTATGGCTAAAGTCGCCAAATGTCAAGAAGTGTTGGACTCACTACACTAGCTCGTTAATGGGTTGTTCCGGTCTGGCCACGTTTGCGTTATTGTGGATGTCAAGCGCATCCAATACGTCAGAGAGAAGGTTTTCAATCGACTCCATCGGAAGAGAAGCGATACCATTCGAATCCTTCGACGTTTCTGCTAGCTTCTCAATCAGATTTTCCAAATGTCGAGAGATGAAATGAGCCATTTGGGGCGGTTCCCCGCTGTAGTCAGGACCGATCACATCTTGAAAGGAGAAAAGCGGGGAGGTTAATTCTCCCCTAAGCTCTCTTTCCACCGTAGCCATCGCTTCATAACGCATCGATGCGTTCAGGGAAGAGATGGACCTATCGTAAAGTAACGTCGTTAAAATATCCTTTGCCCCATCAATATTTCCAGCCAGAAAATGCTCGGCGATATCCTCAACTTTCTCTCTCACATCAGCAATATCTTCCCATTCCTGTTCGCTGATATCGCCTTCCACCACCATTGAAAACTCATGACTGGTATTTGAATGAACCCTTTCCGCCTGAGTATCAATCTCCATTCCACTGATGCTGCCCCACCTGTTGTAAGTCACGTATGACGCCTCCGAGTGTAACCGTGTTGATAGGGTTACCCTGTCTCCTTCTTTCGTAACAACTGTTAAATCGGCACTCGTATGATTTTCGGTGGTGACGCCCATCCTTTCAACCACTTTACCATTGAAAGCATGCCTCGTCTGAACCGTGTCATCAAAAAGATCCCTGGTTATCCGGAGAGGATGCAACAGATGATGCATCGTTTGATACGGGAGGATAGCATTCACCGAAGGGTTCCTCTCATCGTCCACGGCGGCAGGGGTACTTTTAGGGCATCATTAAGCGTTATAGATTCGATATCCCGCTCTTTTGTAAAAATTAAAAATGCTTTTATCCTCTTTATAAATTCCTTTCGATCTACTTCTGTCTTCACAAATGGTGTCAACCCCGGCTTAAGCGACGTGGAGTGGAACCAAAGGTTAATAACCGGAACATTCCGTTTGATAAGGACACTTGCAAAAGAAATCATGCTTGGCGCATCCGTATGTTCTGGTGATAACAATACCTTTTTTAAAACCTGCAATTTCTCCAATAGTCCAATAAGGTGAAGCCTGTTGAAAGGGTACCTCTTTAAGAGATTAAAGAGCGCATTTGGAAGTCGATATCCCCCACGGAGGAATCCGATTGTTGCAGGCACTTCCAGTAGAGGGCCGTTCCATGTTTTATGGAAAATATTTTCCGGTTTAAAATAATATGGATAAGTCGGTGCGATTGAATAATCGGGGCCATATTGCTTTCCCCAGTCAACGGTAGGTTGGACTGATGTGTCAACCTTGTAATGAAGTTGTTCCAAACAGGAGGCAACTTCATTGCTGAATCCCCATCGACCCGCTCGAAAGGAAATAGGTTCCATGTTGTAATTATTTTTAATGGCTTCATGCAAATAAGAAAGTTTTTTAAACTGCAAATCGCTGGGTAGATTGCACAGCATGCTATCTTTTGGATTGCTCGTCTCCTGAAAGGGAGGCGTATTCCATGGATGGCAATGGGTCCCGATTTCACACCGACCCGTATGGTGTATCTCCCGTAACATGGCGATGCATTTCTCATCGGTAGCAACTGGATAGGAAAGCAAATAAGTAGGTAAAACCTTAAACTCATCAAAGAGCTCCTGAAGCTCTGGAATATACCGTAAATTTTCAAGCGAGGGGGTTCGCGCAGAAAAGTCGCCCCAGTTATCTTCCTCTGTGTCAATTGTTATAATCATCTTCATAATAAGCGCATTCCCCGAAAGGAGTCAATCCTTCTTTTAGTTGAACTTTGCTATGACCTACGTTGCGTTTGCTTCTCCGTTTTCTATGTTGAAGTTTTCCATGCTGTTCAATAACTCAATACTATTCGTCGTTTTTAGTCTGATCCCCAAGGACTTAAAAAGTCTAAGACGCTGCAAGGTCAGGGTTTCTTCCAAAACCTTCCTCCAGACTACGAACCGCAGATTCATTCATGAGATTCAACTCGTTACAAATGGCACTCATCCGTTTCTTTGCAGTACGATAGTCTTTTTAATGGTAGGCCTTTTAAAGCTTTTTGCGAAAACGGCCTTGCTCCACCTTAGGGCAAATAGGCTACCACATTTCCCTGTTTATGTCACTGGCACCAAACGCGTCATCTAAAATGTAACCCTAGGGTATATCATCGGGACATATAAGATGTAACCCTATCCGAATACAAGTTTTGGGAGGGTTACAAGATGAGCAAGCGATCAAAATGGGATTATTTCAAGGAAATCTATCACCGGTATAAGAAGGCAAATAAAGCCAATAAAAAATCCATTCTCGACGAATTCTGCAGCATCTGCGCTTATCATCGAAAATACGCCATCCGCAAATTGTCCGGATTGCCTCCAACAGAAAAACACCCTCCAATAAATCGTAAACGATCCTGCTGTTATCGCCCTAAACTGATCCGAATGATCCAAAGCGTCTGGGAGGCCACCCCTGGTCCGTCCAACTCAAAGCCATTCTTTTAGTCTGGATGTCTTTTATTAAAGA
>SBBT01000039.1 GCA_005239595.1 Candidatus Troglogloeales bacterium
GTCCCCCCCCGACATATCTTTTGGCTGTTCATCAACCGTGACCACAATTTCTTTTTCTCTTTTGTCACGGATGACCACTATTTTTGCCTTTGTTCCAACAGCCGTTTGGGCAGCGAGGTTTCTCAACTGGCTTGAGTTTTCAATTTTCTGCCCCATAAACATCACAATCACATCGCCACGCTTTAATCCCGCCTTCTCCGCAGGGCTCCCCGGAAGAACATCCGCCACCAGAGCCCCCTTTGACTCTTTAAGATCGAACTCCTCCGACAATTGCGGGGTCACCTCCTGGATGGAGATACCCAACCGCCCACGAATCACCTTTCCCGACTTTACCAAGCTCTCCATTACCGATCTTGCCATGTTACTGGGCACCGCAAAACCAATCCCCATATAACCGCCGCTCTGTGTAAAAATTGCGGTGTTGATACCGACCAATTCGCCATGGCTGTTGACCATCGCCCCACCGGAATTTCCAGGGTTAATAGCCGCATCTGTCTGGATGAAATCTTCATACTCCGCGATGCCGACATTGGCCCTTCCCACGGCGGAAACAATACCCATTGTAACTGTTTGGTTCAATCCAAAAGGATTCCCAACGGTTAATACATATTCCCCGACCTGCAACTTTCCAGAATCTCCCCATGGGATTGTTGGAAGGTCGGAGGCGTCAATCCGGATAACCGCAAGATCGCTTTTCGGATCCGATCCCACGACCTTGCCCTTAAACTCACGCTTATCGCCAAGCAGAACCTTGATTTCATCCGCCTTCGCAATCACGTGGTTATTGGTAATAATCACACCGCTTGCGTCAACGATCACCCCCGACCCGAGGCTTGGCTCCCTCCGCTCCCTCGGACTCTGCTGGCGACGGGGATGATCCTCTCCAAAAAAGCGCCTGAAAAAAGGATCGTCAAAAGGAAAAGCGGGAATCTCTTCGTCTCTCTTAATCCTGCGGGTCGTCGAGATATTCACGACCGCGGGGGTCACGGCTCTTGCGATCTCGACGAAGGTTTGTTCCGTCTGGACAATGGCCGGCGGTTTGGACTTCGGCGGCTCATTTACCGCCTGCCCAAATGGGAGCCAATCAGCGACCAATGTCACCCCGACCACCATCCCAACAATAAACAAAAAAACGTAGACGACAACTGTTTTTGGGCGAATTTCAGAATCGTCGCTTGCCATTAAAACTCCTTATTTACTGTCGGATTTCCAAGTAAACTCGGCGTAAGTGTGCTATTGTACACCAGCCTGCTTTATGAAGTAAAGTTACCTAATTTTAAGCAGAATTCAATCACAATGACTATGAAGCGTGAGATCATCCAGAAGGCCCAGATGTCTATTTGGCACCCTTTTACGCAAATGAAAGAGTGGGAAAACGAAATACCGACGATCATCGTCAAAGGGAGCGGCGTTAAGCTAACCGATCTTCAGGCAAAAGAGTATATCGACGGTTCCTCATCGCTCTGGGTCAATCTCCACGGACACCAAAACGGAAAAATTGATCGGGCCATTATCAGACAAATAAAGAAGATTTCTCACTCAACCCTGCTCGGTCTATCCAACCTTCCCGCTATTGGGCTTGCCGATCGATTATTGAAAATCGCGCCCCCCGGGTTAGCAAAGGTGTTTTACTCCGATAACGGATCAACCGCCGTTGAGGTTGCGATCAAGATGGCCTTCGGATTTTGGCGCCACCAGGGCAGGTTAAAAAGAAAATTCATCTGCTATACGCATGCCTATCATGGGGATACGCTCGGATCGGTCAGCTTGGGAGGGATTGATCTCTTTCACCAGGCGTATCAGCCGCTTCTTTTTGAAACGGTCAAGGTTCCCGCCCCCACCTGTTATCGATGTCCCATATCATTGACCTATCCATCCTGCCAGATGGCCTGCATCGATGAGGTGAAACGGGCCATGGAAGAACACAACGGCGAGGTGGCCGGATTGGTCATCGAACCACTCATTCAGGCCGCATCGGGCATGCTGACCGCCCCACCCGGATACCTGAAAGGAATCAGAAGGCTTTGCACGGAATATAACGTCCTCATGATTGCCGATGAAGTCGCGACCGGTTTCGGCCGGACCGGAAAGATGTTCGCTTGCGAACACGAAAAGGTCACGCCCGATTTAATGGCCCTTGCCAAGGGGATCACGGGCGGCTACCTGCCGCTCGCTGCAACACTCACCACGCAGGCTATCTATGACGCCTTTCTGGGAGACTATTCAGAATTCAAAACATTCTTTCACGGACATAGTTACACAGGAAACCCATTAGGCTGTGCCGCAGGCATCGCCAATCTTGATATTTTCAAGGAAGAAAAGGTCATAGAGCGGCTTCAAACCAAGATCCAGTTTCTCAAAAAAACGCTCCGTCCATGGAAACGGTGGCGTCATGTTGGGGAAATCCGGCAGGCCGGTTTTATGGTTGGGATTGAACTTGTTTTAGATAAGAAGCAGAAAAGACCGTACCCCCTGGAGATGCGAATCGGACATCAAGTTTGCCAGGCGGCAAAGGGACGGGGAGTTCTCCTTAGACCGCTGGGGAATGTCATTGTCATCCTGCCGCCGCTTTCTATCTCTATACGCGACTTAAAGGCGCTCCTGACCATCGTCGGCGAGGAGATTCAAAATGTCACGTTA
>SBBT01000108.1 GCA_005239595.1 Candidatus Troglogloeales bacterium
ACCGAGGCCCTGGGAGGTATCGACGAAGGCAGGGAAGTCCGGATTTGCGGCGTGGTGGTTCAGGAGCGGATCACAACGACCAAGCGGGGAGACAAAATGGCCTACCTTCGGATCGAGGACCAAACTGGATCTGTCGAGGTCATTGTTTTTCCGGACCTATATCAAACGTCTTCTGCTTTTTTTAAACAGGAGGCCCCTTTGTTTATATCGGGAACGCTCGATCACGGAGAGAAGGGAACCAAATTGAAGGCGCAGGCGATTGCCCCGATGGTACTGGAATCCGATCTAAGAGAGGAGATGTCAGACGAGAAGGATACGCAACAGATCGTGATTGTGTTGTCGGCAGGATCGGTTGAGCCTTCCGGTATGACCGGTCTGCGCGATCTGTTGCACCGATTTCCGGGACCGCTCCCGGTCTGCTTGAGGATTACCGTTCCCGATGACGACGGGTCGTTCTCTGAAACCATGATTTCCGTCGATCCAAGATTGACGGTAGATGGATCCGATCGCCTGATTCATGAAGTGCAACAGCATCTTGGAAAGGGGAGTATTTTCCTCTCCGGACAAAAAGTAGCGCAGGGATAATGTGAACGATTATTTTGAATTTGAAAAACCTATTGTACATCTGCAGGAGAAGATCAACCACGTAAAAGAGTTGATGAAGAGCGATCCGAGGCAGGGCGACGCCTTAAAGAAACTCCAGAGAAAAAAGGCTGCCCTCCAGGAGGAAATCTTCTCAAAACTGACCCCATGGGAGAAGACCCAGATCGCGAGACATTCGAATCGTCCGAATACAGATGATTATATTGAGATGATTTTTGAGGATTTTACCGAACTGCATGGAGACCGCCTCTTTGGAGATGACAAATCGGTTATTACAGGATTAGCCCGCATTGAGGGACGTTCCGTCATGGTGATCGGTCAACAGAAAGGGAAGGGGGTGAGGGATCGGATTGCCAGAAATTTTGGGATGCCGCATCCGGAAGGCTACCGGAAAGCCCTTAGAATGATGCTCATGGCTGAGAAATTTAACAAGCCGGTGATCTCTTTCATCGACACCACGGGGGCCTATCCGGGGATCGGCGCGGAAGAGCGGGGCCAATCCGAGGCGATTGCGAGAAACCTCCTCGTCATGTCGCAATTAAAGGTGCCGATCGTTTCGGTGGTCATTGGCGAGGGAGGGAGTGGAGGGGCCCTTGCGGTTTCGGTTGCCGACCGCATCCTGATGCTTCAGTATTCCGTTTATTCGGTGATTAGCCCAGAAGGGTGCGCTGCCATCCTCTGGAATGATGAGAGAAAAACCGAAGAGGCCGCCGGGGCCTTAAAGATGACCGCCACCGATCTGACAGAAATGGGTGTGATTGACGAGGTGATTCCAGAGCCGCCTGGCGGGGCGCACCGCGATCCTAAGAAAACAGCCGAGGCGATCTCGAAGGCGGTATGCAGGCACCTGCACGAGTTGGAGGCGATACCTCCGGAACAACGACAGCAGCAACGATATCATCGGTATAGAAAAATTGGCATCTATTCGGAGGAAGGTAAAGATTCTTGATGAGATTCCTTCGTGGGATAAGTTGCAACTTCTAACCCCTTTTGTTATCCTGCCCTAAGATGAAAAGTCATGACGCCGTTGTGTTTATTTCAGACTGCGGCATGGCTGCGTCGCGAGAATAAGGTCGGGGCATGGGTGAGCGGAAGGTTCTGATTGTAGATGATGAGGATTTCGTCCGAAAACTGATTGCCGTGAAACTGCGACGTTTTGGGGTGGATTCCATTGAGTCAGACAATGGAATTGATGCCATTGAAAAGGCGATTTCCGAGAAGCCCGATCTGATCTTGCTCGATGTGATGATGCCGAAGATGAATGGATTTGACGCCTGCCAACGGCTGAAGGCCAATCAGGAGACGTCGCACATCCCGATCGTCATGTTGACAAGCAAAACGGACCTTTCCGGCAGACCGTGGGGAGAACAAACCGGCGCACTTGAGTATTTTTCAAAACCGTTCTCGCCGCAAAAACTGGTAGAACGGGTGGTGAAGATACTCGATCAGGTCGAAATAGGTTCCAATCCGTAATAATGTAACTCTTCACCCTGTCAGGGCGGAGAGCCATTCTCCTAGGCGATTTTCCAACAGGTAGTTTTCTTCAACCCATTTTTTCATTTGGTCTCCTTCTTTCCCTGTTGCGTCGAGGTCGGAAACCCTTTCACGGATCGCCTCTATCCACTTTTGTGGATGATTAGGGAGCCTTCTGGCCGGGGCTTGTTGGTAAGGATAGATATCGGTGCAGATGACCGGAATGCCTAAAATTCCCAACTCCAGGAGGCGCAAGTTGCTTTTGGCCTCGTTGAACGGCTCGACGGTAAGGGGTGCAACGGCCAAGTCCAGGTTAAGGCTGGCAAGTTTGGGCGGATAGTTCTCGAACGGTTGAACGAAATCGTAAAACTCCTTCACATAGGGTCGCAAGGCGCCGGGACACATGCCGAAGAAAACCCAGTCAACGGTATTGGCAGTCTTCTGAACGACCTCAACGATAAGCGCGAGGTCTTCATGATGTTGTTGCGCGCCGGCCCATCCCACCCGCGGGCGCGGACCTTGACGCCGTTTTGAATTAAGACCTCCCCAAACCGCCTGTTCGATGCAGTTTGGAATAATACGGATATCGCTGATCATCCCGTTGCAGAGGTCCGCCAGAGGGGTCGTGGCAACAATCAAACGATCGCAAAGTGACAACGCCTTGCGCAGGCGCGGTTCAACATTTCTGTACGTTTCGGACAGGTCTTTCTCCCGCCGGTGGGTAATCAGGTCATCGAGTGTGAAGAGACGCAAGGTGCGACTGAATTTCTTGTAGTGGCCCAGTGTTTCGATTTGAATGTCGCTGATGGCGGCATGAAGCACAATCGAATCGGGCGCTGCCCGCATCAATTCCGTGATTTTAAGAACCCTTGTCTCTCCCGACGTTAATATCGGAACATAATTACATCTTGCCATCCCCGCCTTGTTTAAGGCGCGAAAAGGGGAGATGATCCTGTATTCGCCGCACGCCTCCGGCAGAGGAATGCCAAGGATTCTTGGCCGATCGTGAAAGTGGGTGTCCCAGTTAATAATCACATTGGTTTCCAACCGATAATCGATGTGCGTCAGGGAGAGATGCTGATTGTAAGCCGGATCGTTGGCTATTTTGGAGGGCCATTTCTCCAGCAAGGCATCTCTGTCTGTTTTGTACTTCTCAACCCACTCGGCCTGTTTGATGGGGGTATCCAACTCGCTATCGAGCGTCGCAGCGCCGTGATGGATCAACGTGGCATAGGGGGTCCAGACAATCTTGTAATTTAATTCCTCCACCTTCAGGCAGAGATCGACGTCGGCATACAATGTCGTAAACCGTTCTTCATCGAAGCCCGAAAGGTCGTTATAAAGTGATTTTCGGATTAAAAGGCAGGCGCCGGATACGGCAGAAAAATTCTGATCGATATGGGTGCGGTTCATATAGCCTGCTTCTGTGGCAGCGAGAATTCGATAGTACGGTTGGTCGACAACACGCCCCCCGCCGAGCCCCAGAATAATACCCGCATGTTGGATAAGGCCTCTCCCCGGACATACCAGGCGCGCTCCGACGATGCCGACATCAGGGCGTTGGGCATGCAGCATCATTCGTGAAAGCCACGGCGCCTCAATAACTTCCGTGTCGTTATTTAAGAACAAAAGATAGTCGCCATGCGCCTCTTTTGCCGCGAAATTACAAATAGCGGCAAAGTTAAAAGGACGGGGATAGCGGACGATCCTGATATTTCCCCTTTTCTCAAGCGTCCTGTAATAATGGAGCGCGTCCGGCTGGGAACTTTGATTGTCGACCACGATAACTTCGTAGTTGGGATAGTCCGTCTTTTCAAGAAGAGTCTCAATGCAGGATTTAAAGAGTTTAAACTTATCCTTCGTCGGAATAATAATAGAGACAAGCGGCGTCTGGTCATGTTGGTAGAGAACCTGAAAGGTTCCGGAAAGATAGCCCTCTTTCACTTCAGCGGCCACTCCATTGCGCTTTAGGTGGGCCATGAGCGCCTGTTTGCTGTTTTCCGCTTTCTGGGTCTGCCAGGCAGGAGGGATGTGGAGTAAAACGTCCGCGATATGGCCGATGGCTGTCTCCCCGCCTTGATCGAGAACTTTTAAGGAGAGGTCATAATTTTCCGCGCCAGGAAGATGGCTGTATCCTCCCACGTCTGCCAACATATCGCATCTAATAAAACAGTACCCCGGATAGGGCATCGAACGGAGCATGTCAAGGTTGAAATCAGGTTTGAACTTGTGGTCGAAACGCTCCCCTTTTGCGTTGATGGCATCTTCGTCGGTATAGATCAGCCGCCACTCGGGATGGAGATTGATGTAATCAGAAATGATAAAAAGGGTTTTCGGTTCAAAACGGACGCCTGGGTCTATCAGTACAACCCAATCGGACGGGGTAGATGTTGCGACGTTATTGATTGCGTCGGCCAGGTCGCTATCGGAATCGATTTGAATCCATTTTAGTCCCTCCATCTCGTCAAAATCGAGAATCGGCGCGGGGAAGGTCGCGATGACGGATAGCCGCCAGTTCGGATAGAATTGTCCCTCAAGCGAGTCAAGCGTATCTGCAAGAAGTTCCTTATCCGAAGGGTGCAAGTCGATAATGAGATGAATGACAGGATAGGATTTCCATTGAGACGTCATCCGTTCCTCATAGAGTTGCATGTCCGTTTCGGTGAGCGCGCGGCGTTTGATCCATTCTTGATAGTGTGTCCGCTTTTCCAGATTTTCCAGGCAAAATGATAAAACCTGGTTTTTATCCTTGAAATAATAGGTGGCAAAATAGACAGCAGGCTGCGGCATTTGAAAGAGGCTGGCCCCATGTTTTTCAAGGAAACGATCTGCGTAATACCGCCACTTTTCGGCAAAACTTCCGCCCGAGTAGTGGATAATGATGATGTCATTGCAGACCGCCACCTTAAAACCTGCCCGATAGGCCGAATATGAAAAATCGATATCATAGAGATGAAACCCATCCAGGCGTGCTTCGTCAAAGCGAACAGAATCGGTTACCTCCCGTTTAGCCGCCATAAAAAGTCCGTCAATGGCCTGAATGTCGGAGACGACCGGCTCGTTTGCGCTGTAGACACAGGTGGCATAAACGTCTTCTTTTTTGTCATAGTGCGTTATCTGGCCGTGAATGTAAGGCTGGCCGGCCTGGATCCACCCGGGGCCGATTAGGCGTGTGGTCCCAGCCGCCCCGATGAGGTCGTATGTTTTAAGATGGGTCCTTAGCTTTTTTGAAAAATCGGGAGAGAGAATTTCAATGTCGTCATGGCAGAAAACGAGAATGGCACCGCTGCTTTTCCTGATACCGCGATGATATCCCTCCGCCAGTGATTTTGCATCGTGAATGCCGATGATTTCATGCGGCTCATTGCCAAGGAGGGACCTGTAGTTTTGCGTAACCTTTTTATACTTGGCGGGATCAATGCTGCAGATGATGATGGAGATCATATCCGCAACGATCTGCTTTGAAGCCTTCTGCATGACGTTACTTTTTAAGTAGCGGTTTTAGTATGGGCCAAATTTGTTCGACAATCCTCCGGTACCCTTCTGCCGTTGGGTGAATCCCGTCGGCCTGGTTGAGTCCGGGACGGGCTGCAACCCCTTCCAGGAAAAACGGGATCAGCGGGATCTTAAATCTTTCCGCCAATCTAGGGAAAATTCCTTCAAAGGCGTCTCTGTATGGTTTGCCATAATTGATCGGTATTCTCATGCCTGCCAGGATCACCTGTACATCGTTCTTTCGTAAGAGGGCCGTTATCTCCGAGAGGTTTTGTTCCGTATGATTTAAGTCTAACCCCCGTAGCCCATCATTGGCGCCTAACTCTAAAATAACGATCTCGGGGTGATTTTTAAGAATCCACTGAATCCGTGTCAGCCCTCCCGCAGTCGTCTCGCCGCTGACCCCCGCATTCAGCACACGGTAAGCATACCCCGCTTCCCGGATCTTTTTCTCTAGCAGGGCGGGATAGGCTTCCTGAAGCGGGACCCCGAAGCCGGCAGTCAGACTATCGCCAAAAGCGACGAGGGTCCTCTCTTTGAAAGCCTGGGGCGATTGTACTGTTTGAGGCGAGATTTCCGTTCCAGGAGAGAAAACCTCCCGGAAATCTCCTCCGCTGTACAACGATAAAACGAGAAAGGCGGTATGGCATAAGTTCCACATTGGAATAAGGCCCATTTTGAGCCATTGTGATCAATGACGATAATCGGGTCAAGCGTTATTTTTTGCCCCTTCCGGAAGGTTGATTTTTAGGGTTTGCCATGGTGTAATACGGTCGCCATTTTCCGAAAGAGTAGAAGCGATGCCTGACAAGTTTGATGTCATTATCGTCGGGGCGGGCCCCTCTGGATCGGCAGCCGCGATGACGTTGGCAAGGGCGGGGCTATCCGTCGTTGTCTTTGAACGGGGAGAAACCCCCGGTTCTAAAAACATGTTTGGCGGGGTGCTTTATACCCCCATTTTAACGAAACTCGTTCCTAAGTTCTGGGAGGAAGCCCCCATCGAGCGGCATATTGTCAAGCGCCGTTTTGGTCTTTTGTCGGAACAATCAGAGGCCTCTTTTGAGTTCCGTTCTGAAGCGTACAACAGGCAACCCCCTTTTAATCAGAGTTTTTCAGCGCTTCGTGCGCGGTTTGATCCCTGGTTTGCCAGGCAGGCTGAAAAGGCAGGCGCCCTTATTATTCCGGAGACGGTTGTTGATGATCTCATCTTAAGCGATGGGAAAGTGATCGGGGTGAAGGCGCGTCGTGAGGGAGGCGATGTATTGGCCGATGTGATTATTGCGGCGGATGGGGCGAATTCTTTCCTGGCCAGGAAGGCGGGGCTTCGCGATCACTTCAGGTTGGAATCCCTGGCGATTGCAGCCAAGGAGGTAATCGGTCTTCCGCGCGGGGTGATTGAAGACCGGTTTTCCCTTGAGGGAAATGAGGGGGCGGGGATTGAATACTTCGCAGATGCGGTTGACGGGATGGTCGGGGCTGGTTTTATCTACACCAATCAGGAGTCCCTTTCGATCGGCGTTGCCTGTTCGATAGGATCGTTCATCGAGAAGAAGACAACCCCCAACAATCTATTGGAGCGGTTTAAAAGCCACCCCAGCATCAAGCGCCTGTTGCGAGGGGGACAGACATTGGAATATTCAGGACATATGGTCCCCGAAGGGGGATTCTATCATGTGCCAAAGCTCTATACGGATGGGCTTCTCCTGGTAGGTGATGCCGCCCATTTTGTGAATGCCTCCCTCTATCACGAAGGAACGAATCTTGCCATGGCTTCTGGCGTCATTGCCGCCGAGACCATTATTGCTGCCAGGCCGAAGGGAGATTTTTCACGGCAGACCCTCTCGGAATATCCAGCGAGGTTGGAGAAAAGTTTCGTTATGAGGGACTTGAAAAAATATCGCGGGGTGGAAAAATTCTTACATTCAAATACGAAATTCTTCAAGGAGTACCCTGACCTGCTACTTGATCTGATGAAAGATTATTTTGAGATATCTGAAACCCCCAAAGAGGAGATTCAGAAGAAGCTTTATCAGAAGTTTCGATCCCGTCTCTCGCCGTTTCAGGCCCTCTTGGAAATGAATAAATTCCGTAAGGCCTTTTTCGGGTAACCCCTCTACCCCCCTCTACGGTGATGTAAAATCTTGTGTGTAAAATAAGGAGAGGGTGTAAGCTGGTTTTTCTGGCAAGAGAAACC
>SBBT01000085.1 GCA_005239595.1 Candidatus Troglogloeales bacterium
ATTACCTCTTTTAATCAGGCTGCCGAGCAGATGACCGGTTTCCGGCCAGAGGAGGCTATTGGGGAGATCTGGTGGAGGCTTTTTTCCTGGGAGGAGATCAAAAGCCGTTATCGTGACCTGGTCCTTGCCGGCGTGGCGCAACGCTTTGAGGGCGAGATTAAGAACAAAAGAGGCGAACGTTGCCTGTTGGGGGTGACGATTTCCATGTTACGCAATGAACGGGGGAAACAAATTGGGGTCATTGCTATTTTCCAGGATTTAACACAGCTTAAGAATATGGAGATGGAGATACATAAGAAAGACCGATTGGCCATGATTGGCGAGATGGCGGCTGGGATGGCCCATGAAATCCGAAATCCGCTCGCCTCTATCAGCGGCTCCATTCAGGTGTTAAAAAGGGGGCTTCCGTTGGACGATGAAAATCGCGGGCTCATGAAGATAGCGGAAAGCGAAACCGAGCGGTTAAATGCGATTATCACCCAATTCCTTCTTTACGCGAAGCCGCTGCCTCCCAGTCGGAAATGGGTAGACCTTCATGCCCTGTTATCCGAGACTGTCCAACTCCTTAAAAACAGGCCTGAGGAACATGTCAAGGTGGAACTCTTAATGGATACCCACCCACTGATGATGTTTATTGATCCCGAACAGATGAGGCAGGTTTTCTGGAATCTCTCCATCAATGCGGTTGAGGCGATGGCGCATGGAGGGACGCTTTCCATCTCAACACGTCTGGTTTCATCAAAAAAGGGTTCATCCGACACGCACACCGGGCTTGTGGAGATCAACTTTAAAGACACGGGGGAGGGGATTCGTAAAGAGGACCTTCCGAAAATTTTTTACCCGTTTTTTACAACGAAAAGTTCCGGCTCCGGCCTGGGACTGCCGATTGTGCAACGTGTTGTTGAGGAGCACTTTGGAAAGATAGATGTGGAGAGCGGGTCCGCAGGCGCCTCTTTCCTGATCTATCTTCCGCTTGAGGGATCTTCGGGATATCCACCGGATCTTGCAGAAGCGGTTGCAGGCGACGACCAGCGGGAAATCCTTACGAAAATGGCGGATTGATTTTTACGAAAAGGTGGCATGGAAAAGATATTGGTCGTTGACAATGAGGCGGGGATGCGTGAGTTCCTTCTGATCTTTCTTAAGAAAGAAGGCTATCACGTAGAGACGGCGGAAAATGGGGAGCGCGCCTTAAAAGCCCTGGAGAGGGAGATTTTCGATCTGGTGATTACCGATATTAAAATGCCCGGAATGAGCGGACTGGAGCTGCTAAAAATCGTAAACAGTACTTCTCCAGAGACGATGACGGTTATGATGACGGCATTTGCATCGACGGAAACGGCTATTGAGGCGATGAAAGAAGGGGCCTCTGACTACCTGACGAAGCCGTTTCAGATTGAAGAAATCAAGCTTCGGATTCAAAATGTCTTGGAGCGGAGGAAACTTCATCGAGAGAATGTTCGGCTAAGGAAGACGTTGCATGAGAATACGACACAGATTATCGGAAAAAGTGAGAAGATCAGGGCGGTGCTCGATTTAGTGGAAATGGTGGCGGATAACCAGAGCAATGTCCTCATTTATGGAGAATCCGGTACCGGCAAGGAGTTGATTGCGCGCGCCATTCACGCCGGCAGCTCCCGAGGAAATTATCCCTTTGTTTCGATCAACTGCAGCGCCCTCCCCGAGGGGTTATTAGAGAGCGAACTGTTCGGGCACATGAAAGGGGCTTTTACCGGGGCGATTGCGAATAAAGAGGGCCTTTTTGAGGTGGCCCACAAAGGGAGCCTGTTTTTGGATGAAATTAGCGAAACCCCAAAATCGAGTCAGGTTAAACTGCTTCGGGTCCTTCAGGAGAAAGAATTTCGCAGGATTGGCGGAACCAAAAACATTCAGGTGGACGTTCGAATCATCGCTGCCACCAATCAAGACCTTGGGCGGCTGGTTTCCGAGGGGAGTTTCCGCGAAGATCTTTATTACCGGCTGGATGTCATTCCAATAACGCTTCCCCCGCTGCGGGAGCGGCGGGAGGATATCCCGTTGTTGCTTGATTTTTTCATTCAGAAGTTTAATCGAAGATTAGAGAAAAAAATCGAAGGGATTGATGGCGAGGCCATCCATTTTCTAATGAACCAGGAGTGGAAAGGGAATGTGCGGGAGTTAGAGAATGTCATGGAACGGGCAATCGCCTTGGCGCCGCAGCCGATACTGACTATCTGGGATTTTAGAGGTGGGCTGGCCAGGAAAGGATTGGCCGTTCCCGCTCCGCTTCTGATTCCACAGGGGGGGGTAGACCTGGAGGCCCTTATCGGAAGTATTGAGAAGGAGTTACTCGTTAAGGCGTTACAGGAAACCCATTGGGTCAAGAAGGAGGCGGCAAAACTGCTCCATATTGATTTTAGGTCGTTTAGATATCGCCTCGAGAAATATGGCGTTAAACGGAGAAAAATAGTGGAGTGCCCCGGTCCAGATCATCCCGTATAAAAACCCTATGGTTACCCTTAAGGCCCCCGCAAAGATCAATTTATTTCTTAAGATATTCAACCGACGGGACGATGGCTATCATAATCTTGTTTCCCTCCTTCAGATGGTTGGTCTCTATGATATTTTAACGTTTCAGGATATACCCGCCGGCATCCGCTTTGATGTCAAGGGGATGTCTTCTGATCGTTCCAATCTAGTGGTCGCCGCCGCAGAGCTGCTTCGAAAAGAGGCAGGCCCCTATCGTCTGAAGGGGGTTGCTATTTCCTTGATTAAGCAAATTCCGATTTCAGCGGGGCTTGGGGGCGGAAGCAGCGATGCGGCTGCAACCCTTATCGGTTTGAATCGCCTCTGGTCGCTCCGATGGCCAAAAGAGCGGCTGGCCAGAATGGGAGAAAAGCTGGGAAGCGATGTTCCGTTCTTCTTTTATGGCCCTACGGCATGGGTGTCAGGCCGTGGGGAAATGGTGGAACCGGTTGATGCTGTTTTACAGAAATGGGCTGTTCTGGTGAATCCTGGGTTGCCGATCTCTACGGCGTGGGTCTACGAACGGTTTTCAAAAATGAAGTTGACAAGAAAAAGGCCAAAGATTACTATGACAAGTTTCAATTATAAGAAGCCGGACGTAGTGCGGGTCATTGAAAAGCCCTGTAACGATTTAGAGGAAGTAACCATGGGGATAGCCCCGTCTCTTAGGGCGATTAAAAAAGACATGGGGCTGTTCGGAGGAAAAGGGGCGTTGATGTCAGGGAGCGGGCCAACCATTTTTGCCCTTTTTGATACATATCATCTCGCGAAAATGGCTGCCTTGGAAATTCGCAAAAAAAAAGAAGGGGAGGTTTGGGTGGCACGGGTGTTAAGACGGAGCCCATTTTCATAGTTGAAAGACGATGAGAGAGAAAGCGGAAGCAATTTTAGTGTCATTCTGACTATGTGCATCCCTGGGGCGTCGACAAGCGGCAAGTCACGAGATTTTGGATCTCGCATTCCCAGGTTCGAATCCTGGCGCCCCAGCCAACGTGTGTGAAGGGATATTTATGCCTCGATTAAAGCTTTTTACGGGAAATTCAAATCAGGCCTTGGCGAAAGAAATCTGCGACTATTTGGGCGTTTCTTTAGGCCAGGCGACGGTATCGACCTTTAGCGACGGGGAGGTCCTGGTAAAGATCGACGAAAATGTCCGCGGCAGTATCGTTTTTCTGGTGCAATCATTGTCGGATCCGGTCAATAACCATCTGATGGAATTGTTGATCATGATTGATGCCTTAAAACGGGCCTCTGCTAAGGAGATTATTGCCGTGATTCCCTATTATGGTTATGCGCGTCAGGATCGAAAAGACCAGCCGCGTGTGCCGATTACGGCGAGATTGGTGGCCGATCTTATCGCCACGGCGGGGGCGCATCGGGTATTGACCACGGATCTCCATACCGGACAGATTCAGGGTTTCTTTAATATTCCGGTAGATCATATTTACGCGACCCCGGTTCTGCTCGACTATTTTCGAAAAAAGAAATTCGACGACCTGGTGGTTGTGTCTCCCGATGCGGGAGGGGTTGAACGGGCCCGGGCCTTTGCAAAAAGGATGAACGCGGGCCTGGCCATTATCGATAAACGGAGAGAAGGCCCCAATCGCACCAAGATCATGAATATCATCGGCGATGTGGTTCGTAGAGATGTCCTTCTACTGGATGATATGATTGATACGGCGGGAACGATTGCCCTGGCCGCCGCGGCCATCAAGGCGAAAGGTTCAGGCCGCATTTTGGCCGGTTGCTCCCATCCGGTACTTTCTGGCCCGGCGTTAGAACGTTTAAACGAGGCCCCCATCGAAGAGCTGGTCGTAACCAATACCATCCCGCTAAAAGGGAAAGACGATATCTGCAAAAAGATTTCCGTGTTGTCGGTGGCGTCTCTTATCGGCGAGGCCATCAAGAGAATTTACGAGGAGAAATCGCTCAACTCCCTTTTTGTATAAGAGGGGCCCTACGGAGGAGGCGTCAAACGCAACTACTGACTTTGAAGGAGAGAATATGAGAAAGATGGCAATTGAGGGTGAACTCCGCGCTCAACGGGGAAAAGGAGCGGCGCGTCAGTTAAGAGGGCGGGGAAAAATTCCAGGAGTTATTTACGGCATGGGCGCTTCCACCCCGTTAACCTTAGACCCTAAGCAGCTTGGTAGCCTTTTGCATGCGGGAGGAAATACGCTGATCACGCTGAATCTTCAGGGAGAGGAAAGTTCCCGTTTGGCGATTCTGCGCGATGTTCAGCGCGATCCAATTCATGGAAAGATCCTCCATGCGGACCTTCTTGAAGTTTCGATGAGTACCCCCATTGTTGTTAGGGTGTCGGTCGAGGTGGTGGGAACACCCCTTGGCGTGAAGGAGGGAGGGAGCCTGCAACATAATTTAAGGGAACTTGAGATCCGTTGTCTCCCGTCCGCTATTCCGGACCATATCAAGATAGATGTCTCTTCCCTGAAGATAGGAGAGGTGGTGCATGTGGGGGAGATTCCGTTGGATGCGGGCATTGAAATGATGACGAACAAGGAGCAAGTGGCTGTTTCCGTGATTGCACCGATTACGGAGGCAAAGCTTGAGGCGTTGCTCTCGGCGGCCCCCAAGGAAACCAAGGAGCCGGAGGTCCTTACCAAGAAGGAATCGGAAGAGGCCCCGAAAGGCGAGGGGAAGGTAGAAGCGAAAGGAAAGGAAGAAAAGGCAAAAAAATAGTCTGATTGTTAAGTTACGCTGTGAAGTTAATTGTAGGACTGGGAAATCCTGGCAAGGAATACGAGGAGACAAAACATAATATCGGTTTCCGTGTGGTCGATTCTTTTGGACTACGGCATCACGTCTCCATCTCGGAGAAAAGAGGGGATGCGAAAACAGGAAGAGGATGTTGGACGGTCCAAGACAGGCAGGTCGATTACCTTTTAGCAAAACCTCAAACCTTTATGAATCGAAGCGGTCAATCGGTTGCCCGACTGCTTGAGATTTTCGATATTCCCTTGTCCGATGTTATTTTAGTGGTAGATGATCTCGATCTTGAATGCGGCCAAATCCGTGTCAGGACCAGAGGGCGTGCAGGGGGGCATCGCGGCGTCGCCTCCGTCATTGAGGCGGTGGGCTCCGACCGGTTCCTGCGTCTTAAAGTCGGGATTGGAAGGAATCCGAGGCAAGACCCTTCCGATTATGTTCTGACGCCTTTTTCCTGCTCCGATAAGGAGAAAATTCTCGAGGGGGTTAAAAACGGAGTGGAGACTTTGGGTCTCCTCCTTTGCGGAGAAGTTTCGAAAGCGATGAATCGGTTCCATAGGCATGGATAACGGCGAAAAGGAGAGATGCTTCATCTAACAGGGTGTGATCATCTCCTGCCTCGTTTGGTCGGCATATTTTGCCGTTTCCCCTATCCGTTATTCTGCAAGGAACTATGTCTGTAAATTGCGGTATCATAGGTCTTCCCAATGTTGGGAAGTCGACTATTTTTAATGCGCTGACGCATGCCGGCGCGGCCGTTGCCAATTACCCATTTTGCACTGTGAACCCCAATGTCGGGGTGATTGCCGTTCCCGACGACCGCCTTGCCAGACTGGCCGAACTCTATGAGCCAAAGAAGGTGACGCCGACCTATATGGAAGTCGTCGACATTGCCGGTCTTGTGAAAGGTGCCGCTGGTGGCGAAGGGCTTGGAAACCAATTCCTCTCCCATATCCGAACGGTGGATGCCCTGGTCCATATTGTTCGATGTTTTGACGACCCGGAAATCGTCCATGTCAACGGTTCTGTTGATCCAGGTCGTGATGTTGAAATTGTTGAGACGGAACTGATTCTCAAGGATTTGGACTCGGTGGAGCAGCGTCTCCTTCGTGCTGACAAGAGGATCAAGACGGGAGATCCCGCGGCGGTGCGTGAAGTTGATTTATTGAAGCGACTTGCGGGTGTTTTGGGACAGGGACAACCGGCGCGCGCGCTCTTGATGTCACAAGAGGCGCCTCCGCTTGATTTGCAACTATTGTCCTCAAAACCGGTTCTTTATGTGGCCAACCTGCCGGAAGAGGAAATGAGAAAGGGCAATGCCCATTCAGACAGCCTGCTGGAAATAGCCCGCCGACAGGGATTGGAATGTATTATGATCAGCGGAAAAATAGAGGCGGAAATGGCGGTCCTCTCTCCCGAAGAAAGAAAGGAACTTTTAGAGGCGTGGGGGCTTGCAGAATCGGGGCTTGCCAGGCTGTCCCGCGCCGCTTATGCCCTGCTGGGGCTTATTACGTTTTTTACGGTAGGAAAAGATGAAGTGAAAGGGTGGACGATTCAAAAGGGAACGGCTGCAGTAGAAGCCGCGGGAAAGATCCATTCAGATATCGCGCGGGGTTTTATATGCGCTGAAGTCTTTAAGTATGAAGATGTGATAGCGCAAGGCCATCCTCGGGCGATGAAAGAGAAGGGTCTGCTGCGTCTCGAGGGGAGGGATTATCTGATCGAAGATGGAGATTGCGTCTATTTTCGTTTTAATGTTTAATCAATGAGGGGATACTAATGAATGCGTATGAAACGGTTTTTATTGTGAAGGCATCTCTTACGGATGAAGAGACAGCTGCTGTAATGGAAAAAATCAAGGGAATCATTCAGCGGGAAGCCGGAGAGGTGGTGGTCGCAGAAAATATGGGAAAGCGGAAACTGGCCTATGAGGTCCAGAAGGAGAAGAAGGGAACCTATCTCATTATGCAATTTAAGGGGAATGGCGCGACTGTTTTGGAACTGGAGCGCAATTATCGGCTGACCGAGTCGATCATTAAATTCATGACCATCCGGATCGATCCCAAAAAACTTGGGAAGATATTACATGAGAAAGACGAAAAACCGATCTCGATGAGGGATAAAGAATTCGTAGTGGGAAGGTAGTTTTATCCGGGCATTTTTCTAAAGCCGGTTTTATCTTCAACAACGTGAGTCGACGAAGGGGTGAGCGATGGTGAGTTTTAATAAGGTTATTCTGATAGGGAACCTTACCAAAGACCCTGAAATCAGGTATACGCCTGGCGGAACGGCTGTCGCGACATTTGGCATTGCTGTGAACCATCGGTATAAACAGGGCGACGAAATAAAGGAAGAGGTCTGTTTTATTGATATCGTCGTCTTTGGAAAACAGGCCGAGAACAGCGGCCAGTATCTATCCAAGGGACAAGGGGTAATTGTGGATGGACGTCTGCAACAGCGTCGATGGGAGACGGATGACGGTCAGAAACGAAATAAACATGAGATCGTCGCCCAGAGTATCCGGTTTCTTCCGAAACGGCAGGGGGGAGGGGAGGGCCTTGATAAAGGGGGCCTGGCAGTTGAAGAGGGAGGAGACGAGGTTCCGTTTTAATCCCCATTGGAGTGATGTAAAGAAAAGGGTATCTGCTATTGAATCAATAATGTATGGGAGGTTATGTGGAGAAGATATATTTTCAGAAGAAGCGGTCTTGCCGTTTTTGTACCGAAAAGAAAAAAGAGATCAATTACAAAGAGGTTCAAACCTTAAAAAACTTTCTGACAGAACGTGGAAAAATTATTCCGAGGCGTATTTCCGGTAATTGTGCAGGACACCAGCGGGGCTTAACCCTGGCTATTAAACAGGCCAGAAACATTGCGTTTCTGGCGTTTTCTGAAGACAGATAGCCGTATTTCTTGTATAAGGGGAGTCGTTAGGAGAGTCGATTCCCTGCAAGAGGAGCAGGAAAAGTGAAATCTGCTGCGAAGGCCGTTACACCCAATCGGAGAGAAGATCAGCGGTCGCCCTATATTGTGCTTGAATTTAAAGGGAGACATAAGAATAAGGTCTTTATGGCGTATACAGAAAATATCAGCAAAGGCGGTTTTTTTGCCTCGTTGTCGCAATCTTTAAAGGTTGGGGATCGTTTCCCCATTGAGTTTGTATTGCCGGACAGGAAAACAACGGTCCGGTGCATGTGCAAAGTCGCCTGGAAGAAAAGATATGATACGATGGGCATTGTCTCCGAAGGGGTGGGGGTTCAATTTGTTGATTTAGGAGAGGCAGAGAGAAATTGTATTACTCAATGGATTGAAAAGGGAGAGAAGGAGAGGCGCCATTTACAAAAATAGAACGTCTGCCATAAAGGGAGGTATTTTTGTTTTCTTTGCTGTGCTTTTTCTCTTTGTGGGGGCGTATAGCGGCGCTACCGAGACGTTCGAGGCCGATGTGAGCCGGGTGATCGATGGGGATACCGTGCGTCTTTCCAACGGAACCCTGGTTCGATATATCGGTGTCGACGCCCCGGAAGTCAGGAGGAAAGTCAAGAAAAGATGGGTTTATGATCCGGAGCCGTTTTCCGAAACAGCGACCTCTTATAATCGGCAATTGGTCGAAGGGAAAAAGGTCCGGATAGAGTTTGATCCACAAGAGCGCAATGACCGTTATGGACGGCTGTTGGCCTATGTTTTTGTCGGTCCGATTTTCGCCAACGAGAAGATGATTGAAAATGGGTTGGCAGAAGTGTATCTGATTCCCCCTCACATCAAATACCGGGCGCGTTTAAGAGAGGCAGAGCAAAAAGCCAAGATGCATCGTCTGGGAATATGGTCTGTCGCCGGTCGTCGTCAATGAGAAACAGAGGCGGTTCTCTTTATTCCCAGAGAATATCTGCCATCTGATGAATCGGCCCCGTCGGACAGGTGGTTGAAAAACCGATAACGTGGTCTGTGAGAAACGGGAGAAGTGACGTTGCCCTCCAGAAGGGGTGTTGCCCCCGCGAAAATCCCTTCTTTAAAGAAGGCCCTCCTCGAGAAAACGAGAGAAGTGGAGGCCCTTCGCCGCATCGCCGCATCCATTAGCTCCAATCTGGATTTGGAAGAAGTCCTGAAAGAGACGGTTGGATTGGTGGTTGAAATGACCAAGGCCGACGCCTGTCTGGTCTATCTCTTACACGAGGCCGAGCAGGAGCTGGTTCTACGCGCCTCCAAGAATCCACATCCCAGGCTCATTGGGCGTATACGTCTGGAATTGGGGGAGGGCATCACGGGATGGGCGGCAAAGGAAAAACGAACCGTGGCCATTTCCAAAAATGCCGATAACGATCCCCGGTTTGCATTCTTCCACAACCTCCCTGAAGACCGTTATCAGGCATTTTTATCGGTGCCGTTTACCAGCAAAGGCGAGGTGACAGGGGTGATCAACATTCAGCACAAAAAACCCCATTACCATTCCCAGAATGAGATTGCCCTTTTGACCACCATCGGGTATCAGGTTGGATCGGCCATCGAAAACGCACGGCTCTACCAGGAGATGAAAAAAAAGGCGCTTCAGATTGACACCCTTTCGCGCGTCAGTCATACCATTACATCGAATCGGTACCTTGAAGAGATTCTTAATCTGATTGTGACCATGACGGCGGGAATGATGAATTCGAAAATCTGTTCGATTATGATTCTGGATAAGAAAAAGGAAGAGCTGAAAATTGTTGCCACGCAGAGCTTGAGCGAGGAATACCGGTTAAAGGCCAACGTGAAGGTGGGTGAGAGTGTGTCAGGACGGGCGGTTAAGGAGCGGAGGCCTATCACCGTTTTGGATGTCCGTTGTGATCCAACCTATGTTTTCCCTGATCTGGCCAAAAAGGAGGAATTGTGCTCCCTGCTTTCCATTCCGATGATGGTTAAGAATAGGGCCATTGGCGTCATTAACAGCTATACCTCAACGGTACACCGTTTCTCTCAGGAGGAGATCGATATCTTGCAGGCGGTGGCAAATCAGGCCGCGGTTGCAATTGAAAATACGGCCCTCTTGGAGCAGACGTCTGCCATGCAAGAGGCCCTGGATGCCCGAAAGGGGATAGAACGGGCCAAGGGGATTCTGATGCGAGGCGGCAGGATTTCCGAGGCGGAGGCCTTTCGGTTAATTCAGCGGAAAAGCATGAACAATCGCAAATCAATGCGTGAGGTTGCGGAGGCAATCATACTGGCGTCTGAAATAGAGCAGGAGTAGGTTTATGGCACGCGTACAGAATGACAGCAATTTGGTCTGGCTTGATCTGGAGATGACCGGTCTGGAACCAGACCGGTATACGATTGTGGAGATTGCCACCATTATTACGGATAGTCAGCTCAATGTTCTGGCGGAGGGGCCTGCGATTGCGATTCATCAGGATGCAGAGGTCCTAAATTCGATGGAGAAATGGAGCAGAGACACCCATGCGAAATCAGGCCTGCTGCAACGGATCATATCCTCTCAAACGACGATGCAGGAGGCGGAGGCGGTGACGCTTGATTTTATAAGCCGTTATATTCCGGAGAAAAAGTCGCCGCTCTGCGGAAATTCTATCAGTCACGACCGACGCTTTCTGGAACGTTATATGCCAAAGCTGTTTGCCTATTTCCATTATCGTAATATTGATGTCAGTACCATAAAGGAATTGGTGAAAAGATGGTACCCTAACGACCCGGCGGTGCTAATCAAAAAGGGAAACCATCTTGCCATGGATGATATTCGCGATTCCATCCGGGAATTGGCGTTTTATCGGGAGCATTTTTTTTTGAAAAGATAGCAGTGGCATCCTATTCTTGCCATTGTCTTTTGTCCCGGCCGGTTACTGAAAAACGCATTGCCCGGCAACCTGCCGGTACCTGTAACCTCCTGGGTGTTTCATGGAAATGATCTCTTATTCGGAGACGCTCGACTACCTGTACCGATTGCAGTGGCACGGAATTCAACCTGGACTGAAGCGAATATCCGTGCTCCTTTCCGCCCTGGATCATCCCGAACGATCCTATCGATCCATCCATATCGGTGGAACCAATGGAAAAGGCTCGACAGCAGCCATCATTGCCGCCATTCTCCAGAAAGCTGGTTTTCGGGTTGGGCTCTATACCTCTCCCCATCTGATTCATTTCTCGGAGCGGATATCCCTGTCGGGCGTCCCCATTTGCGAAGGAGAAATCATTCGCCTGACGGCGTTACTACGAGAGGTGATCAATGCGATAGAAGGGTTTTCTGCTGAGATCACTTTTTTTGAGTTTACGACGGCCATGGCGCTCCTTTATTTTTCTTTAATGCAGGTTGATTTTGCTGTGGTGGAAGTGGGTATGGGAGGGCGATACGACGCGACCAATATCCTCTTGCCGGATGTTTCCGCTATTACCAATATTGGTTTGGATCACGAACAATATCTGGGAGGGAGTCTGCTTGAAATTGCAAAAGAAAAGGCAGGGATTATTAAGGCGGAAATCCCCGTTGTCACTGCGGCAACTCAGCCTGAAGTGTGCGAATTATTTGAAGGAGTCGCCCGATTCAACCATGCGCCTCTGTTTCGTCTGGGTCATGAAATAAAGACCTTTGGGGAAGATCCGGGCCGGTTTTTGTATCGTGGCATTCGGGAGAGGATAGTGGAATGTCCTCTCATGGGACGGCATCAAATCGACAACAGTGCTGTTGCATTAGGTGTGATCGAGCAGTGCCAGCAAAGGGGGGTGGTCCTTTCTGATGCCGATATTTCAGAGGGGATGAAGGGGGTCCGGTGGCCGGGTCGCTTAGAGGTTGTTCGACACAATCCGCTGATCCTTCTGGACGGGGCGCATAACCCTGCCGGCGCGCGTGTGTTGGCCTCCTTTTTGACAGGGCTTAATCCAGATCGGCGGGGAAAACGCTGGTTGATGATTGGCGTGATGCGGGATAAGGACATTAAGGGAATATTGGCTCAGATAACGCCATGGGCCGATGAGATTGTTCTGACACGGCCCGATATCGAACGGGCAGCCGATCCCCATCTGATGTCAACATTTGTGGAAAAGGGCCCCTCTGTTAAAACGGTCTGTGAAGGTGTTCCTGACGCCATACGCTATGTCGAGTCCCGCGTTCAGACGGAAGACACACTGGTGATTACCGGATCGCTCTACACGATTGGCGAAGCCAAGGCCGTTTATTCCGGTGCGGCCGCCTCCTCGATTCGAGGGTAGATGGGTTACCTTCTTCCCTGGAATGTGAAGGGCCCGCATCCGAATGGTTTTATCCTCGCGCACGCAGGCCTTGCCCTGTTAAAGAAAGGGATACTCTTTTCGCTCTTGTGTATTCTCCTGCTGCCCGGTTTAGGGATCAGCGAAGGCAAGCCGCAACAGCCAGATCCCTCTGAAGAGATGTCCCAGTCTCCCATTGATGTGACGGCCGATCGGTTGGAATACAGTGAGGGCGTCTATCAGGCCCATGGTTCTGTTGTGGTCCTGCAGGGGCCGATGAAAGTTTCGGCCGATGCCGTTTCGCTGAACAATGAAACCGGGAAACTGCATGCGGTTGGAAATGTCCACTTCACAGACAAAGGGCATCAGATGGATGCGGCAGAGATGACGTTGGATATCAACACGAAATTGGGAGTTCTATACCGTGGATCGCTCTTTGTTAAACAGGAAAACTACCACTTCTCTGGAGCAGAGATAGAGCGGCGCGAATTGGATGATTACCTCCTGCGTGACGCCTCCTTTACAGCGTGCGATTGCCCGACGGATCCGGATTGGCGCATCCGGTCACGGACAATTCGTCTTCGCCTGGACCAGAAGGTTGTGGCACGCGACCTTGTTTTTTATGCCGGCAAGGTTCCGATCGTCTATCTCCCCTATATCACCTATCCCCTGAAGCGGCAAACGGGATTTCTTATCCCACGATTCGGTTATAGCGCGCGTCATGGATTTAAGATAAACCAGCCGTTTTTCTGGGCGATATCTCAACATCAGGATGCGACCCTGTCGTTCGATCATCGCGGCAGCAAGGGGAACGGCGTTGAGATGGAATACAGATATGTCCCATCGAGCGCTCTACAGGGAACTCTGGAAACGGCCTATTTTTATGATGAAGAGAAGCAGGTTACACGGTGGAATGTACGTTACAATCACAGGCAGCGTCTTTCTGAACAGCTCGATGCCAGACTGGATATTCGATACAGCAATGAAAGAGATAATTTTCGGGATCTCTCGGATCAGACATCGGAACGGGCGCAGCAGAATCTTGAGTCAAATCTTTTTGTCGTGTATCGCGGCGATCTGTGGCTGGCCTATGCCTTGGCCCGTTATACCATTGATCTGACCACATCCGATAACAATCGGACGCTACAGAAGCTGCCGGAGTTCGGGATGAGTCTTGCCGAATATCGCCTTGGGGCCTCTCCGCTTTATCTTAATTTTGACGGCAGCGCCATTAACTTCTGGCGTAAGGTAGGGTTTTCTACCCAGCGTGTCGATCTTTATCCGAAAATCTCCTGGCCCATTCTGCTCTCCGCCTCTGCCACGGTGACGCCGTGGGCAGGGCTCAGAAAAACGTGGTATAGCCGGGGAAACCTTGAGACGCATCCGCTCGATCGAACGATTTTTCCTGTCGGGCTTCATCTTAAAACAGAATACGATCGGAGATGGGGGAAGATGACGCATCTGATTCGCCCCTCTCTGATGTATGAATATATCGAGGGGGGGCGGCAGCCCGATGTTCCTCAATTTGACGATCTGGATCGGCGCTATGATCGGCACAGCGTAACGGTTTCGCTCACGCAGCGGTTTCTTGAGGAAAACGGGGAGGGACAATTAATTGAGAAGGTATTTTCCCAACTGACAGAAAGTTATGACATTCATAAAGGCCATTCTGGCGCCGCTCCGACGGGGGAGAGCCCTTACTCTGATTTGAGATGGGAATTAAAGATAAAGCCGACATCCTCTTTTTCGATAGCAGTCGATTCGTTTTATAACCTGGATAATCAGACCCTCTCTTCCTTCAATACCGATCTTAACTTTAACTTTCGATCGTACGTCACTGCTTCTTTCGGACAGAGGTATACGAAAGAGGGTTCCATTTCAAGAAAAGGAGATCTTTTTAACCCGATCTATCTGGGGGATCGCGAAACGGCATCCCCTGTTCAGTTTTTGACGGAAAAGGTTGTGATCAGAACGACCTTTGGAATTCATCTTGCCAGCCGCACCTACTATGATGTACGTCGAGGCGAATGGGTGGAGATTGCCTACGGCCTTCAATTTGAGCGTCAATGCTGGAATGTGACCGTCACCTACATCGATCTAAAAGAGAGAAATGACCTTTATTTTATGGTGAACCTAAAGGGGTTGGGAGACCTGGCGTCGAAGAGATGGGCCAACTTGTTTTAGGGCAACAGATGCAGGAGACCCATCTTTATTTTAGGAGGGCGTTTAGCGCTATTTTAAAGACGGTCAGATGCATTTCTACCCTCTGCTGCATATCAAATCCGGTTGGCGTTTCAGAGGTAATACAATGGGGGGTTCCATGATTGTAAAGATAGATCGCCTGGGGCCATTCTTCCCTTTTTGCCATTCTTTGTTTGAAAAAAAAGGAGGCAACTTTCGGATGGATCACACCTCCTGCCGCCGGGGCCCCTTCTATCTCTTTGTGTAAGTTAATCGGATACTTTTTTGAAATTTCCTTAACAATGACATCTCCCGCTGCGTGTCGGGCCTCATCGCATATCTCGTAGAGATAAAAACCGTCCGTATCGACATCTTCATGAAATTCAACGGAGAGGTCGAACCGATTTCCCGTTAGTGCTGCACACACGAGACGGACCTCCTGGGGAGGCATCTGCCTGCCATATTGCCGGTTTAGGTCTACTCCCGAACTGTCTTCTCGGGTGTGGTGCTCGTATCCGAACGGGTTGAGACAGGGAAAGAGCGTAAAGTGAAACCGTTCCATCAGGGAGGGTTCCTTCTTGAGGGTGGAGAGAATCTCCAAAAGGGTCTCCACCCCTGCCGGTTCGTTGCCGTGAATTCCCCCAGAGAGAACGATCTTTTTTATTCCAACACCCGTTGGCGTGGTCAGCATAAAAAGGGGATATCCCATTGGTAGATGGCCAAGAAGTTGTATCTGCAGCCCCTTTATCCTCTCTGCCAGAGAGATAAGTCGTTTCTCGAATGCTGAATAAGAACGGATTTTTTCTGGCATGGATTAAGTATTTATACTGGCGCGGTGAAGCCACAGAGGGAAACATATCAGAAAAGCGTAAAGGTTGACAGTTATTTTAAGAAGGTGTTAAATGTGCGCGGATTAAGGTGTATTTTGGGCCGCTAGCTCAGTTGGTAGAGCACCGCCCTTTTAAGGCGGGTGTCCCGGGTTCGAGTCCCGGGCGGCTCACCAAGCCGGTGTAGCGTTTGGCGTAAGGGATTTTATCTGGGAAGTCCCCCTTATGGTTAAGCATCTATTCTGGTTTGACCTTTCTGTAGCAATAGCAGGTGTTTTCGCCTGCCTGACCCTTATTTTCTTTTCGATAAACCGTATTTTTCCAGAAGCAGATTTTATGAAAATCTGGTTTCAAGAGGAGGTTCCCTCTGTGTCACAGGGGTTGACCCAGACGGGGCTTCAGGCAGATCGAAGGACATTGGCGGTGCCGAATGAAAAGATCCCTTCAGCACTGCGACTGGCCTTTATCCAGAATGAGGTAAAAAGCCGAGGGTCCGAGGAGCGGGCCTGGTCCCGCGCGTATGAAGGGGGTGAACTCCATCACATGGATGCCGTTCAAACGATGGGCGGGTCGCATGCGCTGCTGGTCGTCAACGGGGAAAATTACTTGAATATTCAAGAGAACTCGTTTGTCATGTTGAAGCAGGAGGATGTTTCAAAGAATCAGGGGTGGACGGCGGAGCTTTCTTATGGGAGCCTTCGTGTCCAGATGGGCGAAAGTGGATTGAAAAATGCCGATATTGAAGTGGCCACGCCGACGGCCTTGGCCAGTGTGGATTCTAGCAGCGGTTCCCGTCAGCCTGCTGATTTTCAGGTTCGGGTGGGCTTGGATAAGACGTCATCCGTTGCGGTATATAAAGGCGTTGTGAGGGTAAAGGCCCAGGGGGCGAGTGTGATGGTGAAGGAGAATCAGATGACCTTGGTGGGTATTGCCGATGTACCCGCTGTACCACGATCGCTTCATGCCCCTGTGTTGTTGCGTTCGCCGGAAGGGGGAGGCGTTTTTTTCTATCGTGATCTTCCAGTTAAGGTCTCTTTTACTTGGTCGCCATCCTTACAGGGAATGTCTTATCACGCGCAGATTGCCAGAGACGAAACCTTTCGAGACCTGGTTTCCGATGCAGTGGTTTCGGTCCCGGCCTTTTCTTATATGGATTTTAAGCAAGGAACATATTGGTGGCGCATTTCTGCCTTGGACAAAGATGGGACTGAGGGTCCCTGGAGCGTTGCGCGGAAGATTGAGATCGTACGGAGTGTTGCTCCATCTGTGCTCCGGCTGCATGCCCCAAAGGGCGATCTTGTGGTGACCGAGGAGAGGATATCGATAGAAGGGGTGTCGGATCCCCGCAGCAAGGTCTATGTGAATGGCAGGGCGGTGGTTATGGATGCGACAGGCTATTTTAAAAAGGAGGTTCTCCTTGGACTCGGAGACAATGAGATTGTGGTAGAAGCGGTTGATTTGGAGGGAAACGCAACCTTACAGAAACGGGTTGTGATGCGAAAGCCCGAAGAAAAAATGACGCCCCTCCCAAAGGAAAAGGAGCGGCCTGGTACCCGTGGTCAGCGTGGATCCCCTCGTTTGAAAGGAATTCTAAAGAGTAAATAAAGATTTTATGTTGTCCATTCGGTTGAAGTTATTATTGACGCTGTTGTTTTTAGTGACGTTAACGGTCAGCGTGGTTGCCACCATCATGGGTATCCGTATGCGAGAGGATCGGTCGGACCACCTTTTCGCCATGACTTCTTCTGCGGCCCATCAAAAAGCCAAGGCGGCCGATGTGCTGCTTGAATCCTATAAACAACAAATGGATCTCTTTTTAATGTCCCTTCTTGACGAGACCCTCGATGAAATCAAAAAGGATGCGTTGCGGAAGAGGTTTTTTAGCCATTCTAAGGATATCCTGTCGGTGACCCTTTCGGATCGTGATGGAAACGAGCAGGTGA
The DNA here is from genome assembly GCA_005239595.1 of Candidatus Troglogloeales bacterium. Taxonomy (GTDB): domain Bacteria; phylum Nitrospirota; class Nitrospiria; order SBBL01; family SBBT01; genus SBBT01. Next base: position 17,372 of record SBBT01000085.1, read on the forward strand.
CGGTCTATAACGAAGATAAACTTCATGAAGTGGGCATTGAAAAAACGGACTTTTTGAAAAACAGGAGACGAGAGACGGTTCGTTTCATAAAAGAGGGTGAAATCATTCTCCGAAATTCGACCCTCTCATTGGCGCTTCCTTCTTTTACAATGGCCTACCAGGTGAAGATCGGTACTGATCGACATGTTCTTTCCGCCGACATCCATCTTCATAAACTCCTTGGCCTGGTCGGGACGAAAGAGAATATCGAAACCTTTCTGGTCGACGCGCAGGGGATGCTGATTGCGCATTCTGTCATGGAATATATCTTAAAGGGCCAGGATTTTTCCGATGAGCCTGTTGTGCGGGCGTATAGGGAAGGGAGAGGATTATCTGGGCTGCTGGAGTATGATCGAAGCGGGGTTCCCTATCTCGGGCTGTACGCCCGCTCGGAGAGGGGACTGTTTGGGGTCGTCGTCCAGACCCCTAAAACGGTCTCTTATGGTGGAACTGTGCCATTGATTCGTACCCTTCTAATGGCCTCCTTCGGTCTTCTTATCTTCTCCTTGTTTATTGGTTTTGTTTGGTCCATGCGGATAACCCGTCCGATCCAAAGCCTAATAGAAATGACGTCGCTTGTTTCAAGCGGCGACTTTGATGTTCATCTGCATCCGAGAAGAAAAGATGAGATCGGACTTCTCGTTGCTTCATTTAATGGGATGACGTCTCAGTTAAAAATGCGGGAGGAGAAGCTTAGGTCGGCCCAGTCTGTGCTTTTGAGATCCGAGAGAATGGCGGCATTTGAGCAACTGGCGGCCGATGTCGTCAATGAAGTAAAGAATCCGGTAGAAGGGATATTGGTACATGTCCGGTTAGCCCTACAAAAAGACGTCGAAGACGGATTGCTAAAGACAGGGCTTGTGATGATTGAAAGAGAGGCGAAGGCCTGTGAAGATATTATCGGAAAATTAATCAAATTTGCAAGCCAGGAGCCTATAGAATTTTCTCCTGTGGATTTGAATCAGGTGGTTGACGACACGTTATCGTTGATGGGCCACGTGCTGGTGAATCATGGAACAATTATAGAAAAGACGCTGGCCCACCCTCTTGGAAAAATCAATGGAGACAGGAACCATCTGATGCAGGTTTTAATGAACTTAATGGTCAATGCGCAGCAGGCCATGGCCGATGGTGGCGGGATGCTTAAGATCGTTACCCTCCAGTCGGAAGATAATGTGGGGCTTCTTATTTCCGATACTGGCAATGGAATCCCAAAAGAGATACATCAAAAGATATTTGAACCCTTTTTTACGACCAAACCGGTAGGAAAGGGGATGGGATTGGCTGTTGCGTACGGGATAATCAAAGGACATGGGGGCCATATTCGGGTGGAAAGCAAAGAAGGAGAGGGGACAACTTTTATTTTAACATTCCCTGTTTTAGAAGAGGTAGAAGAGGCGCCTAAGATTTTGGAAGCAACGCTTTCCCACGAGACGCCGGAATACGGCGGAGAAAGTAACCGGTCTGACCCAAAAAACACTTAAAATTAAATAGGGTTTTTTCTGCGCGTGTATTTCGGAAAACCAGATTCTATCACCAAAGCTGCGGTACGAAATGGGGCCTGTTATACATAACGGTAAAGGGTTATTTCCCTTTTGGTTTTAACAGGACATAAAAGGCACGGTTGTCGCGGCTGGCCCGCAAAAGGAGCGTGTCGGTCTTACTCGCTTTTTCAATGATATTCTTAAAATCTTCCGAGTCGTTAATCTCGACCTTGTTGATCTCCTTTATTAAGTCTCCCTCTTTTAGTCCTTCTGATTCGGCAGGGCTCCCGTTTTCCACCTGTGTAATGATGACCCCTTTGTCAGTTTTTATTTTAAATCGCTCTGCTATTTCAGGCGTTATATCTTGTATGTTGAATCCCCAGTAATTTTCAGGGCGTTTGGGGAGCGAGACGGGAGCCGCTGCATCTCTTTTCTCGGCAAGTTCAATCACCAGGATTTTTTTCTTCCCTTCCCGCATGACCTCAATATTTGTGCGGTTCCCCGGCACGAATCCCGCAATAAGACGTGCTAATGTATTAGGGGTATCAACTCTCTTATCGTCCACCTTAAGGATAATATCGCCAGGAAGCATGCCGGCCTTGTGGGCAGGATCACCTTCGAAGACTTCGTTTATGAGGACGCCTTCTCCTTCGTTTACGCCGAACTTAAGCGCAAGCTCCGGTGTCAAAAGCTGAATGCCGACGCCGAGCCATCCACGGCTTACCTTGCCCTTTATCTTCAATTGTGTGGTGACCGCCTGGACCATGTTGGAAGGGATGGCAAAGCCAATTCCCTGTGCGAAATTAATAATCGCCGTGTTAATCCCGATCACCTCTCCGCGGAGGTTAAACAGCGGCCCCCCCGAATTGCCCGGGTTAATGGAGGCATCGGTTTGAATAAAATCTTCATAACGAGAGAGATTAACGTTCTCCCTTCCCAATCCGCTGATAACGCCAAGCGTGACGGTCCGATCCAGGCCAAAGGGATTCCCGACGGCGATGACCCATTGTCCTACCTTTACCTTACTGGAATCTCCGATTAAAACAGATGGAAGGTCTTCTGTTGCTTCTATTTTCACAAGCGCCAGGTCGGTGTCCGAGTCTCTTCCAACAATCTTTCCTTTATATTTCTTTTTATCTGATAGGCGTACTTCAATTTCCTCGGCATCTCCGACAACATGGTTATTGGTGACAATGTAGCCGCTTTTATCAATGATCACGCCCGACCCCGATCCCGGAGGGACTTCAGGAAATTTCCCTCGCGGCGTCTCATGCGGTGTTTCGTTGGGACGGCCGGTCGGATGAGGCTTTTCGGATGCCGGAAAGATATTAACGACACTTGGTTTGACACGTTCAGCAAGGTCGATAATGGTGTTTTGCCACTCTTCTAGAGACGCAATCCCGTTTCCCCGCCCTTCTTTTGCGTTTACAAAAGAGGGGAGGCCGATTATACATGCGAGAATCACGATCCAAGCGGTTGTTCTCCTTGCCATTATAGTTCCTTTCATTAAGTTTAGGACGGCCCGTTTAGGTAACCATTTTATAATAATCGAAGGACCGTTGACAAGCGAATCCCCGCTTTGGAATCGATGGAATCGAGGAAAAGTTATTTCTGGGCGGAAGACATTGCTGTTATTCCGCATCTCTTGCGCAACGAAATCCGACCGTACTTTCTCCTCGCTCCGGATGAGCCCCTCCGAACCTTTTTGATGTTCGTACATCATGGGGAATACTATGATAAGATCCCCCTCGATAGACTACCACTTTGCTGATATCTGGATTTTCCGGACCTTTTGGGTTCTTTGCCGGGGATTTTTTATAATAGAATTGATCGTACCAATCAGAAACCCACTCCGACACATTTCCGGCCATATCGTAAAGGCCATAGGGACCTCTTCCCCCAGGATAACTTCCAACCGGCGCGGAATACTTAAAACCATCTTCTTCTCCACGTCCATTGGCAAGTTTTAGGCTGAAGGCGTCTCCCCACGGCCAGATTCGCCCTCCCTCTCCCCGTGCAGCTTTCTCCCACTCCGCTTCTGTAGGCAATCGATTTCCGGCCCACTTACAATAGGCAAAGGCATCCGTCCACATCACCCCGACAACGGGTTGACGATCTTTCTGTAAGAGGCGGACATCATCTTCAAATACAGGAATTTCCGGAAAAGGACGTTTTAACATTTTTGCAAAACGCCGATAATCTGCGTTGGTTACCTCGTATATATCCATATAATACGCGTCGAGATAGACGACCCTTTGTGGATGCTCATCAAAATCACCTTCAGGCCCTCCCCCCATGATAAATGGCCCGGCAGGAATGAGAACCATCTCCCGCTGGTCACCCCCTAAGGTTGTTTTGAGTTTTCTAAAATCAGCGACGGCAACATCAGGCAGATCCGTGTCTGTCACCTCTATCCTCTTAGCCTCCTCTTCCAGTTTTTCTCCCTTCCTTTGTTCCACAATAAGCGCCACCATGGTAATGATCGTAAGAAGAACCATGAGAATGCCGACTGAAAAAAGAATAATTCTGTTCATTGATCTAGGCTACAACACGGTAAAAATCGGACAGGCTCTATCGGGATGGGATGATAACGGAAATATTTCTTTTCTACAAGCAGCGCATATCATTACGGTACTCCCCAATGTCAAGACCGATTAGAAGACAGACTCCAGAAAACAGATCGTCAGGAAAGTACTTTCTATCGCACATCCTGACTAGGGATAACGATCGGCCGGCAAAACAGCTTCAAACTGCAATAGATACTATGGGTCGCG
>SBBT01000118.1 GCA_005239595.1 Candidatus Troglogloeales bacterium
CACTTTTATCACCGTTTACACGCACTTTTATCACCGTTTACACGCACTTTTATCACCGTTTACACGCACTTCTCTAAAGTTATCCACAGGCTAGGAAGAGGGAGAATAGGGCAATGAAGGCAGAGAGGTTATCTTAAGAGACTCTCCAGTGTCTTCGATAGTACAATTTTTAAGAGAGTAGTGAGAGAGAACATCTTTTAGTCTTTCTAGGAATTTATGCTTAAAGTGGGCTAGTCCCTGAGCTGTATTTGGATACCCAGCCCCAAACTGATTTTGAAGGCATACCCATGGAATGATTACACTCGGTTTTCGACTTCTTTGTAATAAAAAAGAACGGTAAGTGAGCCAGACGTATATGTCCATAGCAAGTGGTGATTTTGATAGTGCGTTGAAAATTCTCAAATCGATAGGCACTGGATTTTTAATAATTTCGTTATAGAATTTTTCGCTAATCGTGAGTGTGCTTTCCCATAGCGATTGATGATCAGGAACTTTTCGGTTCCAGAACACATAAGAGGAGTCCGAGATTGTAAACTGGTTAAAGACATCGATGTCCTTATCGTTGGTATATTCCAATGAGATGACAGATCGGAACAGGCTTAGACTCTGTTTTCTAAACCGTTCGATATCCCGCCCATTGCTATGGAGGTTAATCATTTTCATAAATTCGGATTGAGAGTGCCCCATGGACAGGTCCCTGGATTTATTTTTAACGACATTCGTGCAGATCCACTGAAGAATCATCCGTGGGATTGTTCCATAGGGGATCCCATAATTTGTAGTAGTTGAAACGATATTAATTTTAAGTTTTCCGGTCTCACGACTATAAATTGATCCGGGTGGCAGTTTGAGGTCAGAATGCGGCAAAGAGGTTTGAGCTAAACAGCGCGAAAGATACCCAAGGGTCCCAGCTTCTTTGGCTTCTGCAAGATCGGTTTGTATGATCTCACTTAAAAGATTTTGAGGTTTGTGTTTAACAAAAAGGGATTTTTCTGATGATGTAGACTGTTGCTCTAGTTGCTTTCTAAGCAGAGATATTAGGTATTTGTCTGGGAAATCGATTTTATCGATTTGCATCCTGTACTTTAACTCGCCAAGCTCTTCTGCGACGATTCCCTCGCCTAACCGATCAATAGCATCGTCGCAGAAAGTGAGAAATGGTTCATCTTTTGAAATTATTTTCAATTCGTCTAAAATCCAGCTCAATGATATTTACCAGTTTTAAGAAGCGCTTTAATTTCGTCATGATTACCAAGAAATGATACGAAAATATCAGATTGACGGGCCTGAAAAATAAAACGTAGCGCAAGGTTGCCACGACATTCAAACAATTTATCACCTAATTTACGAATACCCAGACCGATATGGGCGTGCGGCCTTCCAAAGCTTTCAGTAAGCGCACACAACGCCAATAGGCACTCCACTTTTTCGCTTTTAGGTAGTTCTCTCAGCCGTTGGAACACGCACGGGTCGATAGAGAGAGGTTTAGTCAATCATGTGCCTTAGTTGTTCTACCGTAACAGTAACCAGTTTTCCAGACCGCTTTAGTTGCCTGTAGCGTTCGTCCGTAACCTTTTCTACAGTCTCGATCTGCTCTGGTGTTGTTCCATATTCCCGCTGCGCATAGTCTGTGGATTCTACCTCTACTTTACGGAGGGCGATGATATCCGCACCACAAACGATCCCGATATCTTCTCCTTGAGAGGCCGCAGTCAGCCACCGGCCGAGGTTTTTCTTGGCATCCGTGATAGTTAAAGTCTTCATAGAGTTTTTATACAGTCTTCTTATAGGCGTGTCAAGCTGAAAAACGAGCGGCGCTTTTTTGGTTATCTCTCTTTAAGGGAATTATTTTTTTCTGTTATTGCGTTAATGATGTATTGATATAACGGCAAACCTTCGGTTGCGGCGCAGCCTTTCGCACTAGCCCATATATCATACGGCAATTGTAATAAGTAGTTTTTAAATAGCTTATGGCTGCTCATCTTTTTTTCCGCGATCTTTGCGCTGTTAATAAAATCATCTTCTGTTTTTTTGGGTTTTTTCGTGAGCATCATGCCTCCATAGTTGCTTTGTTAAGTTATCTTACTTAGTTAATTCAATTAGTTTTTTGATTTCCGTCCACAAGGAGTCTATTTCCCCTGCAGCCTTTCCCTTGGGTTCATACTCTGTAACACCCTCCCCCACTCCTACGCTCTGTTTAAAGCTAACCCGTGAATAGAGTTTTGTATCAAGTACGGGAATCTTGAACTCCTGTAGTGCCTGTAATGTCTCTTGTGAGATACGAGTATTGGAAATAACTTGATTTACAATGAATCGGGCGTGGATTGTTTTAAAGGTCCTTGCCTCTTCAAGAATTTTAATGGTGTTTAGAGCTGCCCAGATATCATATTGTGATGGAAGGACTGGGATGAAGAGCCAATCAGCCGCCATAATTGCGGACCTAAAAGCGGTACCGTCGCGGCCGCCAGCATCAATCAAAATAAGATCCAGCCCAATAAAGGTTTTAGCGTCCTTATGAATAGTGTTTTTTGTGATTGAGATTGCTTGAAATTGGGGGAGGTCTTTTTCTGCTCGTAAACTCCGAAAGTCCATTAAACTCTGTTGCGTATCGGCATCAATCACCAGGACCTGTAGGTTATCTCTTTTGGCTTGTACCGCCAGGTTTGCCGTAATGGTGCTTTTCCCTGTACCGCCCTTTTCGTTTCCAATGACTACAATGGGTGAAACAGCCATGCCTTTTACTCCTAAGTTATAAATAATACTTACTAAGATAGTATATAATAATTACTTAGTAAGTTGTTAATGCCTATAGTTATTGCGTGGTCACTCTTTTTTTGTCTGGAATTTAGTTACTAAGGTAAGTAACGGTTTAAAGTAATTAAACTGACTTAACAGTTTATATCATATAAGAAAAGATTGGTCTTTCTTCTCTCTACGCCTTTGGGAGCTGTTTTTGCTTCTTCAAAAACTTTTTCTATCGCCATAGAGATAATAGCCGATTTCGTAACTCTACAGGTTCCTCTTTGCAGTTTCATTTTGTGGTAAAGATTTTCGATCTTATCGGCCACTTCGACGCTTGTATAGACGGTAAAGGCCACGACTTTTTTTGTGTGCTCTTTCTTTACATTTTCCGAGGCAATTTGTTTTTTTTTGGGGTTCATATTTTCATCAGGTCTTCTTCATGTTTTTAATTACGTCCATATCTTTCTGGAGTGCTACCAATAAAGCAGCCATACTTTTTTCTAGGCCAACGATCTCGATGCTTTTTTGAATTTCGGCCTTCCCACTACTCAGAAAAAGATTGCACAGTATATCATGATTAGTACAATCTAGCTTAGATTGTTGCTCATATCCTTTTTGATCTTTCATCTTTTTCCCCTCCTTTTAATTTGTTATTTTTCCCCCAAAAAAACATTTTCTGTCAACCCAATAACACGTCCAATACGCCTAACCATTTCTCCATTAGGATTTGCTCTTTCTTGCTGATTTTTATTATCCGGTACCGAAGCAAACACCAAGAATGGATATCCAAAACATTGCCACTGGCAAGCACAATTACAGGCCAGCCATAGCTTGAGACTGGATGGTTGGTTGTAATACTAGTTTTAATTTTGTGCTGTAACCCATCTCCATCAGTATATGCTAATATCATTTTGATCCTCCTTTTAATTTGTTATTTTTCCCCCAAAAAAACATTTAACCTCCCAACCCCCTCTACAAGAGGCAGGGGGGTTGGGAGGTTAAATAGAAGTTGCCACGACAAATCAAATAGACCCAGCACACTACAAACAGCATGACAGAAATGAAATGGATGGCGTGCTGTTTGTGATGCTGGAACCTTCGTCGGGGCAGGGTTTAAAAAAAGGTTTACCCCCGACATCAAAATAGCACCGCAAACTGCAAGGGGCATGACAGCATGAAATGATGGCAGGCCCCTTGCCATGCGGTTTCCTCCATCCAAAAGTCGGGGGGGTAAAAAAAGGTTACATCACCAATTAAATTGCTTGACAGTTAACCATAAAAAATGTTTAATGTCTAGCATTAAACATTAAACATTAAACATATGCTCTATGTGTTAATTGTGATTGGTTTTAATTTGATTTTTAGTCAGACGCTTATGGCGTTGCCAATCCAATGGGGCATTGCCGAGCAGATGTATGTTTCTTGTGGTACATGTCCCTCTTTACCTCTTTTACAAGAAAGGGTCAGCCGGTCTCTTAGTATTAAGACATCTGCGGTTGTTCCCCTTGAAGTTATCCCCCTTCCCCCAGCCGTTCTGCCAGACGTTCCAGACCCATCGCGGATAGAGGTTATTTATTTTAAGAGGGGATCCTCTGTTCTTTCCAAGCGGTATCAAGAGCAGGTGTTGCGTATGGCCAGGGATGGGGGAACAATTCATGCCGTGCGAGGCTATGCGTCTAAGGAAGGGGATAGGGATAACAACGAGAAGTTATCGTTGAAACGTGCCAATACGGTTGCTGACATTCTTAGACGCAACGGGCATGACGTTAAAAATCTAACAGGAGAAGTTCAGATCGGGAGTGGGCCATATTATTTAAGTCGCAAAGCTGAAATTCATTACGGCCCAGCGAATGTAACGAGCAACCAACAACAAAAGGAGGAAGGAAATGACAAAACAGTTTTTAGGGAGTAGAGAGTTTTTTGGATTCGCGATCTTTATGGCTGCGCTTTTTGTTTTGCAACAAAACGCATGGGCGTTTACTGCGCCAGCCTCCTCAACTTTTGCCTATGACGTTTATGATATCGGGGTGAATAAGGTCTTAAAAGGGCCAATTGGTTTTGTTGGGGGTGTTTCCGCAATCGTGTTAGGAGGGGTCTTTGCTGTACAGGCCAAGATCCTGCAAGCAATTCCAGCGATTGTTGGTGGCGCGACGATCTTAAAGGCTGATTCACTTGTAAGCAGCCTTGGTATGATGTTTTAGGCTGTTTAGCGATGCCGCGGCGTTTTCCGCAATATCTTTCAGCTCCGTTTCAGGTCCTTTGGTTTGAGACCGATGAGTTAGGGGTCCTCGTGATCTTTTTCCTGCTGGCCATGGTTTTTGGGTCGTTTTTTTGGCTTTTGATCGTCGTCGGCCCCTACCTCTACTCCCGTGTTAAACGAAAATATCCAAGAGGTTTTCTTAAACACAGCTTGTATTTTCTAGGTATTTTAAAGATGAAAGGGTACCCGCTATTTTTTGAACAGCGGTTTTTTGTGTGAAATGCTGTTTGACCTTTATTTGCAAAAGACATCGAATCTAGTCGGGGAGAACCGTCTCTTAAAGTTCTTTATCGTTCTAATTGGCGGGGCGGTTCTTGTAAATTCCATTTACGTCCATAAGGCCATGGATCAGCAGCGTACAGTTATTATTCCGATTGGTGGCCTTACAGCAGATCGGCTGGAGTTTCAAGGGAATGTTTTATCTGAGAGTTACGTTCGTTTAATGACGCGGTACGTTATGGGTTTGTTTATGGATTACACCCCGGATCGTGTTCACAGTCAATACAGTGAGTTATTAGAGACGTTTTCGTCAGGGGCTTATCCGGAATATAAGGAAAGACTGATTACCCTTGCGGATGACATTAAAACCGCTAAAGTTAGCGGATCATTTTCTATTCAGAAGATTGACCATCAAGAGAATAAAGATGAAATTGATGTGACTGGCATTAGAAATCAGTTTTTAGAAAACGTACTGTCCAGTAATGAGGTGGTTACGTATCGTATTAAATTTGAGGTTGTAAATGGGATGTTTCGATTGGTCGAACTTAACGAAGTGTTTGAAAAAGTATAGCCCGTTTTTAATGTTGGGGTATTTCCTTTTTGTGGGTCCTGTTTTTGCCAAGGAGGTTCTGCCCGGGCAAACAACGATCGTGGATATGAGCAGTTCCGACATTAACCGGATAATCTGTCCGGAGCCGGTCCAGGATGCGGTTTATTCTGAAGAGAAGGGTTTATCTGTTCGTTATGTTGGCAGGGACATCTTTGTAAAGTTTTTGATATCGGATCAGATAAAACCTGTTCCTGCTGAGTTGTTTCTGATTTGTGATGGTGATGTTTACTCATTAGTGCTTAATCCAATGGAGATTGGTCTTCAGACGGTTCAGTTATCGTCTGGGATTAAGAAGCGGATCACCACAAACCGCGCACTTTTTGCAGGGTTGGCTTATGAAGAAAAGATCTCTCAATTTATTCAAGCGGTTTTAACAAATCGGCTGCCAGACGGGTTTCGCGTGTCCACTGTGGGGGGGGAGCTGCCATTTTTTCGTCAAATTAAGTTAGATCTGAGAAGAATCATACATATTGAAGGTGAGGGACTGCGCATAAAGGAATTCCGCGCAGAGTTAATAGGGGACTCCCCTGTGACGTTACAGGAGAAAGATTTTTTAAAAAAAGAGATTGTGTCAGAGCCTATGGCCATATCCATTGAGGCGCCATATCTGACTTCTAGTAATCGGGTTTCTCATATTTTAATCGTCGAGCGGACGAAACAAAATGATTAAAAAATTTTGGGAGAAGTTAAACGCGAAGCAGCAGCGCATCGCGACATTATCTGGGATTATAAGTTTTATTGTTGTAGGTTCTTTGATTGGGTATGCTGGGTCCAAATCGCAGGATCCGGCCGTGTCGAAGCCGACAGAGATAAAGAAAAGGAATATCCAGTTAGACAAAGGCTTGCTGGAAAGATCGGCTCTTTCTGAGTCGAGACGCGAGATCGGAAGGCAAGACAAACTGATTTCAGAGATGCAAAAACAGATTACCGCTTTAAAGGAAGAGAGAGACGCCGAGAAGGTACAGAATCAAAATAGTGAATACAAGAATGTAAACTTTCCTAACGCCCCGCTGCCCCCTGCTATTACGACGCAATTTAATCGGGCAGTGCAGTCGCTGCCTCCTGTTCCACAGGAGGTAGCCGGTCAACGATCTTCCCCGCAGTTTCGGGGCGGGATTGTTGTTATTTCCAATACGGCGCCGCCGCCCTCCCCGGATGATGTTGTTAAAAAAAAAGACCGAATGATTTACCTTCCTCCGTCGTTTATGGAGGCGATGCTTTTATCGGGTCTGGACGCCAAGACAGTGGAGTCGGGGAGTAGTGATCCGGCCCCAGTACTTCTTCGTGTGATGAACATGGCGGTATTGCCCAATAATATCAAGTCGCATTTAAAAGGCTGTTTTGTGATTGCGCATGGCTTTGGTCATTTAGACGATGAGCGTGTTGCCCTGCGGCTAGTCTCGCTTTCCTGTATTACCAAGAAGGGTCATGCGGTGATTGATCAGGCTGTAAAAGGATTTGTTGTCGATTCAGACGGCAAGATCGGTTTGCGTGGAACGGTTGTCACTAAAATGGGTTCGATGCTGGCCAGGTCGTTTCTGGCGGGTTTTTTCGGTGGTATTGGCGATGCAATGGAATCCTCTTCTCAGATCAATAGTGTCAGCCCATTAGGGGTGACTCAGGAAGTCAAACCAGGTGCCCTTGCTAAGGCAGGGTTAGGAAGTGGGCTGTCAAAAAGTTCTGGGGAGTTACAACGGTTCTATCTTGATTTAGCGCGGCAAACGATGCCGATTATCGAGGTAGGGGCAACGAAGCATGTAACGGTTGTGATTAGTGAGGGGGTGAAATTAAAGATAGGGGATTACTGTATGGAGGACATTGAATGCGAAAAACAGGAGTAATTCTTAAAGTCCTTGTCTTCGTTTTTTTATTGGGTGGTTGTTCTGTTTTTAACCCATATAAGGATAAGTTTTCCTGTCCTATTAAAGAGGATGGGAAATGTGTTTCGATGTCTACGGCCTATAAAGAATCAAAAGGGGAGATAGGTCTGCCGCAATCTGGGCCGACAACAAACCAAGCGACGCCATCGGAAGATCACTATCGTGAAGCGTTTTTAAATAAGATGACGACGTTAATTGAGGCGCCCAGCGTGCCTGTTATTACACAGCCCCAGGTGGCGAGGATATTGATATTGCCGTACGAAGCGGAAAACAGGTTTTATTCGGAACGGTATGTTTATCTTTTATTGGACCGGCCAAAATGGGTTTTGTCGTCTGTTAATCTTTCCTCGCCGCAAGAAAAGCAAGAAAAGTAGTATTTAAAATTACTTAGAAAATATACTTAAAAGGCTAAGTTATGTTAGGCGGTTTAACGCATAATAGATTGAGGTCATTAACCTATCGGAATCGGTTTGAAGATTACTTGCCGTGGCTCGCATACGATCCGAAAGAAAGTCTTTATCACAATACGGATGGCACGTTTGGGAGGGCGTGGGAATGTACGCCATTTACCTTTATGGGTGAGAAGTCGGCAGCCGTTTTAGATGGCTTATGTCGGGCGGGGTTTCCGGAAGGTTCAGTGATGCAGTTTGTTCTTTATGGGGATCCGGATATCAGCCGTTATCTCTCTGCGTATACGTCATTAAAGACGTTAAAAGATCCTTTATTTACCCGGGCAACCGAGACATTTACACGTTTTTTAAGTGACGGAACCTCCGGACTTTCCAATATTATGGGAAACCCGATAAGGAATTACCGGGTGTTTATGAGCATTAAAATTCCCGGTCTATTTTACAATAATGAGTTTCAACGAGAGGATTTTTTCCGCAACATCGAGGAAATATTACGTGGGGCCGATCTATTTCCCAGGAATCTACCACCAGAGCAATTTCTTTTTTGGCTGAGGCAGATTTTTAATGAGAATTCGGTTAATGGGAACCTATATGACACGACGATTCCGATCAGAAAGCAGGTTATTCTCTCAGAGACAGTGATCGAAAAGGATATGAGACAGCTTCGGATTGGAAATAAACTGCTGCGGTGTATCACGCCCAAGGTGTTTCCAAAGACAGTTGACCCGATGCAGACGAACCGGCTTTTTGGCGGGATAGATGGGCTGGTCTCCGATGCTGATCAGTACCCCACCGCATTTTTATATGGGTTTAATGTTGTTTTTGGAAGTTTACATAATGTGTTGCATGCGAAGTGTAATCTTGTATTGCAGCAGCAGGGGGTTGGGAGTTTTGCGCCTTCACTAAAGCGCAAGCAGGAAGAGTATCTTTGGGCGACAGATCAACTTGAGGGGGGTAAAAAGTTTGTCCAGATTATTCCCATTTTATGGCTATGGGATAACGATGAGGGGAGTCTTTCCGAAACGGTCAGTCGTGCCAGGCGTATTTGGGAATCCCAGGGATATATCATGCAAGAGGATCGCGGTATTCTGCCGATTTTATTCATCTCTGCATTGCCGTTTGGTCTCTATAACATAGACGACAACCTAAAGAATTTGGATCGGGATTTTATCGTTCCGTCGGATGTCGTTCCCCCGTTACTACCAGTGCAATCGGATTTTTCAGGGGGTGGCGATCCGATGCTTCTTTTATTGGGCCGGAAGGGACAAATATGCAGTTTAGATATTTTTGACAAGCGAGTACCAAATCATAATGTTTTCATTGCAGCCTCTTCTGGCGGGGGCAAGTCCTTTTTTGTAAACGGGCTTGCGTACAATTATTTTGTCGCAAACAGCATTATTCGCATTATTGATATTGGCGGGTCCTATCGCAAGATGGCAAACATTTTTAAAGGTAGGTTTATTGATTTTAGTGAAAATTCAGGGGTCTGCATCAATCCATTTTCTTCTGTTCTGGATATATATCAGGATGGTACCGTTCTCTCGTCGATTATTTTACAGATGATCTATTCGGCAACGGATCTTATTCCGGTGGATCAAGCGGAATCGAGTGCGAAGATTGTACAAATGGCTGTGCGAATAGCCTGGGAGAGGGAAGGCAATAAGGCCTCTATAGATACGGTTTATGCGATTCTGCGTGATTTTTCAGATTGTTTAGATAAATCAATTCTAAAAAAAGAGAAGGATCAGTTAAATCAAATTGCAAAGGGTCTTGCGTTTAATCTGACCGAATTTACATCCGGTGGAGTTTATGGGAAGTGGTTTAATGGGCCGTCAACGCTAGATATTTCAACCGATGAGTTTGTGGTGTTGGAGTTAGAGAACTTAAAGCAGCGCAAGGATCTGTTCAAGGTTGTCACGCTGCAAATTATCAATGCGGTGACGCAGGATTTATACCTTTCGGATCGTTTCAGAAACCGTTTTGTGATTTTTGACGAGGCCTGGCAGTTTTTAAGAGATGGCGACTTGATTGCGGACGTAATTGAAGAAGGGTATCGGCGAGCCAGGAAATACCGTGGATCCTTTACTGTGATTACCCAATCAATTATGGATCTTAAAAATTTTGGTCGGGTAGGGTCGGTTATTTTATCCAATTCCGCGTTTAAGTTTATGATGCAGTCTCCGGATTTTGAGAAGGCAAAAGAGGAGAAACTTATCGACTATGATCCTTTTGTGATGCATCTGTTAAATGGTCTTAGAAGTAACAAGCCCCATTATTCCGAGATTTTTATGGATACCCCGTTTGGATTAGGTATCACGAGGCTGGTTGTTGATCCGTTTAGCTATTATATCTACACATCTGATGCAGCAGAGGTGGCAGAGATTGACGATATGGTGAATAAAGGAATGACCTATGCTGAAGCCATTTCAAAAATGGTTATCAAATACAGGTCTTAGCTTATTGATATTATTTTTTGTTGGTTCTTCTTCTGCTGCGGAAGATCCAGCAGAAGATGCCTTAAATCGGGCCCGGGCGTTGGCGAATAAAACGGATCAGCGATTTGGGTCTACTGACAAGCTCAATCAGTCGGTTGTAAACCCGATGATTTCCGGATCGGTTCCATTATCCACCGTAGATGGATCGCTTTCATCGCATGTTGCGATTGGATGTGCGGCATCCGATAAGTTTTTAGAGGTTTCCGTTAATCCCGGGCCAACGGGTGATCTTTCACTGCAAGCCGCCTTAGATAGACGTATGAACGGGGAAAAATCGTTTTATAGTGCCCCCTTTCCGGTTTCTGGTATTTGTGCCAACGGTGTAATTACCTGTGATCCTGGTACATGGAATTACTGTCGTGGTTTTATATGGCGATCTTCTCTTGAGAGAATTTTTTTAGAAGAGGTTCCGAGTAACCTGCTAGGGGGCTGTTACTGTGTCAATAATAGCTGTGGTGCCAATCTCTACCGCCAAAACAGTTCAGGTGTCTTAAAGGATATTGGCGGTGGAATTGTCGGCGCTGTCCAGCAAGAGAACCGGGGTCTCGCCATTGCCGATACCAAGGTTGTCGGTGATAGCCTGGTTTATTTTGGCCAAAATACCGAGCAGTGTCGTTCTGGGGAAAAGGCTTCCTCTCTTTCCAGTCTATATGAAGATAGCAATAAGTTAAATCAACCAGTAGAAAATTTAAGCAGCTCAACGGACAGCAAAAGATATGCTGAGCTAGTCACGAGTACAGTAAAGGATAGTGGTCATACTGAAAAAAAATGCTTTATCCAACAAGATTACGGCATTGAGACAGCCACGCAATTATGTGAGCAGCCCGTCCCCCAGAATACCATTGGTTCGAAAGAAGAAACAACCTTTATGGCGGTAAAAACGGCATCTGGTAGGACAGAGCGGAACGATTGTCAGTTTGAGCAGGATTCCCTTTTACCGCCCGACACAGCGGTTGTTTCTGTTGTTCCAGCCGGGGCGGTATCTCTTGGAGACCGATATGTTTTAACACACTGTCAAAAGAGGAGAGGAAAGGATACTGCCACCTTTGACGTTTACTCTTATTACTCCCGTTGTCAAAGAACAAACGATATCAAAACAGAGACACAATTTAATAATTGTGGAGCGATTACTGCGGCAACCGGCTGTAGTCTAAAGGATGAAACAATTGATGGTGTTCAGGTTATAAGGGCGCATTACAGAACTGGGAAGCATGTCGTCCCAACATGCAGGACCTTTACCGGTCTCGTTACGAATTTTACAGAGTGTAGCGCCAAATGGAGAACGGACAGGGTTTATTCCTGCGAGGCAGAGAAGAAATCATTTAATTTTTCCGAAGCACGAATAGAATCTTTGATAGGAAGCGTTTCAGGGGAGGGCGGGAATTTAACCTATCAGAGTCAGCAAGGTGGTGTTTCGGAAAAGAGAGTGGTTATTTTGCCGAAGCAAAAGCCGGCCCCATCTTGCGTTCCGGCATGTAAGACCAAAAAGAGGGTGAGCCAGACAGATGTGGTTGATGGAGCGGGACATGCGGGGGTATATCGGGTCGATGCTCACCGAGAGGAAACGCATTATAAAACATGCTCACCGACATGCCCGATAGAGGCTGGAGAGACGTTAGTGAAGGATTGTCAATGCCTGAATGAGTTTGCCGAGGCTGTGGCAATGATGTCGGTATTAAACGCGGCAGGTAAGGATCTAATATGCAGCTCGGGTACAAAGTCCGAATAGGATTTCTGGCCATACTTTTTGCCTGGACTTATACGGACCCGTATCTAGTGATGGGGCAGGTGGTGTGTGGGCGTGATATGGATCAGGATGGAGAAATTAGTAAAGGCGAGGTCGCGGCCTGTCCTTTTATTAACGACCAAGCCTTCTGCCCTATAGAGGCTGTGGCCTGTCAGAATCCCTCTTCTCCTGTCTCATGTCCGACGGCAACCAGTTGGAACCGGGAAGTAAAGCAATGCGAGGGAGCTCCTATTTCTAATGGGGTAGAGTATATGGCAGTAAAGACGGACTCCGGTAGGACAGAGCGAAACGATTGTCGTTTTCCAGAAGAATCGGTTTTGCCAGAAGGGACTAATGTCGTTTTAAATCCTCCGGCTGGGGCCGTATTTGTTAACGAGCGATATGTCATTACGCATTGTAGGAAGCGGCGTGGTAAAGATACTGCCACCTTTGACGTCTATGCTTATTATTCGCTTCAAAATATAGCTTGTCCGGCGGGATCGTTACTAAATAGCGATAAATCCTTATGTATCGCTTCTCCCTCCTGTTCTACCGGCACATACGATTCTGTCTCAGGCCAGTGTAATTCCGGCATAAAATGTCCCCTGGATACAGAGACAAGGCAGTTTGCCTGTCTGAACGCAGGTCAAGGATTTCAGTGTTCTCAAAATCAGTGTGAAGATGTGAGTCGGTTTGAGGAAACGAAAACCGATCTCGCGTCATTTCGTGACGATGGGCAGACTGATGCTGGTGGAATGTGTAAAGGGCAGATAATGATATTCAATGGTAAAGCGATGGAATGCCGGAAAGCAGGACTCCAAACAGGCTATCACAATTGCTGTCGGAACGATTCAGAATCCATTTTGGAGTTTACTAAATCCTGTAAAGACAAGGAGAAAACGCTTATTGCCAATAGAGACGGCGGGGTCTGTCATCTCGTTGGCACATACTGCAAAAAGAAAAGCATTTTAGGGTGTTTACAAAGGGCAGAAAGCTATTGCTGTTTTGGGAGTAAGTTAGCCAGGATTATTCATGAGCAGGGGCGGGGTCAGCTTAAAGAATACAGTGCTAATAATTTATGGGGGTCCCCATCTCAACCATTCTGTAATGGCATGTCGCCTGAACAGTTGTCCATGCTGGATTTTAACCAGATAGACTTAACGGAATTTGTTGGATCGCTTGTTACCGATAAAGATTTGGTTGGATCAGTGGAGACAAAGATTAATGAGTTTTATCGGGACGTCTCTCGTTAGGGCTTGGATGGTCTTAACCGCATTAACACAAGCCTTTGGCACGGTTCTCGTTACTGGATGGATGATTTTATCAGCATTGTCGGATGTCTATGGCATGGACCTTGGAGTAGTTGGAAAAGTTTATCCGGTTGTGGAGCCAGACGCATTAGCCGAGCTGCAAAGACGGGCCGAAAAAATCAATTTAGAAACGGTTCTTGCTACAAAAGATAACGCCTTTAGCGCCTATCGGCCAAAAGATTTGCATACCTTGCCGACGGCGCGTGTCCCCCGGGCGTTTAATGTTGATTTAACCTATACCGTTCCAGAGGACATTTTGGATCAGCATGGAAAAGTAGTTTATCCAAGAGGATATGCTTTTAATCCATTAGAGGTTATTCCCTTTCCGAATACATTGATCTTTCTAAATGGAAAGGATCCCTTGCAGAAGCAATGGTTTCAGGCATCTCCTTATTCAAATAATGTTTCCGTTATGCTGATTTTATCAGACGGGGATTTTCTTGGCTTATCGAAATCATTGGATCGCCCTATTTATTATTTAACCAATAGCCTTGCAAGCCGCCTTAAGCTATCAGCGGTTCCGTCAGTAATAAAACAACGCGGGAAGAGATTAGAGGTAGAAGAAATTGCGATTAAAAATTAACTTACTAGGGTTACTTATTATTATAAGTATGTTTTTTAATCCAGGCGAGCTGCTTGCGGCTAATGGACGGTTTTTAAATCCGGTAGTTGATGTCTGCTGGAATTGTATATTTCCTATTAGAATTGGAGGAATTTTTGTTTCGGGTGGAAAATTCGAGGGGAGCGTTCCAACCGATCCCCAGGTATTAAGCCCCATATGTGTTTGTCCTCTTCCACCCCCCTTGCCTCCCAGAGTTGGCATTCCGATTAGTTTCTGGGAACCCGGGCGAATCATTGAGACAGTAAAGACGCCCTTCTATTCGCCTTTTATCGGTAAGGGTTTAATTACAGGTTGGAAGGTAGGTGGCACAAACTCGATTAACCCAGGCGTGCCATCCATGTTTGCCCAGGCACATTATTTTATTTTTCCAGTTTGGACGATGTTGGAGATATTTACAGACGCGGTTTGTCTTGAGGCGTCTGGAATTGATCTAGCCTATATTACCGAGGTTGATCCCCTATGGAATAATGACTCGCTGGCTTTTATTATCCAGCCGGAATCGATCTTATTTGCCAATATAGCGGCTCAAATGTCCTGTATTGCCGATAGTGTTGGAGCTAATGCTGGGCTGCCGTTATCGCCGCTATATTGGTGCATGGGTTCATGGGGATCCGCGTATCCTCTAACGGGGCATGTCAACGATGAGAACTATGTACAGGGCAACGCTGCGATTGCGGCCAGGACAATCTATAAATTGGCGCGTCAATTGTTGATTTGTGATCCTGGGATCAATGTCTGCGGGTGTGTTCCAACGCCTATTTGGAAAAAGGA